>CAZYMY010000012.1:10997-13891 GCA_964648875.1 uncultured Candidatus Saccharibacteria bacterium
TACCTGAAAAATTTTTGAGTGCATATAATGCAAAATCTGTAGAAGAAAATATTTACAAAGAATGGGAAAATTCTGGATATTTTAATCCTGATAATTTAAAAAATATAGAAATTGGTGATGATGGAAAAGAAAAAACTTTTTCTATAATACTTCCCCCACCAAATGTGACAGGTACACTTCACACAGGACACTCTCTAATGCTCGCAATTCAAGATATTGTGACAAGATTTCATAGAATGAATGGATATAGAACTTTGTGGCTACCTGGTACAGATCATGCTGCTATTGCCACACAATCTGTAGTAGAAAAAAAGATTTTAAAAGAAGAAGGTAAAAATAGATATGATCTTGGTAGAGAAGAACTTTTAAAAAGAGTAAATGATTTTGCAATTGAATCACAAAATACTATTCTTTCTCAATTTAGAATTATGGGTGCGTCTCTTGATTGGTCTAGACTCGCTTTTACACTTGATGAAAAAAGAAATTTTGCAGTAAATACAATGTTTAAGAAAATGTATGATGATGGACTAATATATAAAGGAAACAGAATAATAAATTGGGACCCAAAAGGACAGACTACAATAAGTGACGATGAAATTATATATAAAGAAGAAAAAACAAAATTTTATTATTTTAAATATGGACCTTTTGTGATTGGTACATCAAGACCTGAAACAAAATTTGGAGATAAATATGTAGTAATGCACCCAGATGATGCTAGATATAAAGAATATAGTCACGGACAAAAAATAAAACTCGAATGGATAAATGGAGAAATAGAAGCTACAATTATAAAAGATGAATCAATAGATATGGAATTTGGAACTGGGGTAATGACTATCACTCCATGGCATTCTATGGTTGATTTTGATTTAGCTCAAAAATATAATTTAGATTATGAGCAGATAATAGATAAATATGGGAAATTGCTACCTGTCGCAGAAGAATTTTCTGGCATGAAAATATTTGAAGCTAGAGAAAAAATGGTAGAAAAATTAGAAAGTAAAGGTCTTGTAGAAAAGATAGAAGATTATACTCACAATATAGCTACAGCAGAAAGAACTGGAGGCATCATAGAGCCACAAATAATGAATCAATGGTTTATAGCTGTAAATAAAGAATTTAAACATTTTGAAAAAACTACTACTCTCAAAAAATTAATGCTAGAAGCTGTAGAAGAAAAAGGCCTTGAAATAATTCCAGAGAGATTTGAAAAAGTATATTTTCATTGGATAAATAATTTAAGAGATTGGTGTATCAGTAGACAAATATGGTATGGGCATAGAGTACCTGTTTGGTATGACAATGAAAACAAAATTATAAGTGTAGGATTTTTAGATGAAAAATATAAAGATGATAAAAATATAATTCAAGATGAAGATACTCTTGATACATGGTTTTCAAGTGGTATGTGGACATTTTCAACTCTTGGGTGGCCATCCTACGCTAAAGCTTCGGATGGTAAACCAGAATCAGATTTAGAAAAATATCATCCAACAAGTTTGATGGAAACAGGTCATGACATAATATTTTTTTGGGTAGCAAGAATGATAATGATGAGTACATATGCGCTTGATGAGATACCTTTTAAGACTACATATCTTCATGGACTTGTAAGAGATGCACAAGGAAGAAAAATGAGTAAATCATTAAACAATGCACTTGACCCAAGAGACATAATAGAGAAATTTGGCACAGATGCACTTCGCATGGCTATGATAGTAGGAAATGGTCCAGGAAATGATCTCAAATTAGGAGAAGAAAAAATAAAAGCTTATAAAAACTTTGCAAATAAGATTTGGAATGCCACAAGATTTGTAATTGAAAAAACTCTAGATTATGAAAAAGGAAATAATTATGAAGAAAATATAAATATAGAATCTGATAAAAATATATTAGAAGAAACTAAAAATATAATTAAAGAAATAAAAGAAGATATAGAAAATTACAGACTACATTTGGCTAGTGAAAAAATATATGCATACTTTTGGCATGAATTTTGTGATAAACATATTGAAAATCTAAAAAATAGAATAATAAATGACGATAATAAAATTTCAGCACAAGCTACATTACTTTTCACTTTAAGAAATCTTATAATTACACTTCATCCATTTATGCCATTTATAACAGAAGAGATTTGGAAAGAAATTAAAAATGAAAATGATGATTTGCTATTAGTCACCAGATGGACAAATTAAAAAATAAAAAAGACTTGCTGTGCAATTCGAAGCTTTAGCGAAGAATTGTGGATAACTAATTAAATAATTATACAAATAAAAGTTATAATATAAATAACATTAATACAATGTTTACTTTTATTTAATTAATTAAATTATTACAATTATGTCTAAAGATAAAAAATCATTTTTTGAAAGACTTGCTGGATCAGTCATGGTAGAAGATCAAGATCCAGATGAAGAAGAATTGGAGGTCGTGGTAGATAGGAAAAGTAATAAAAAGTTTGCAGAAGCTGAAAAAACTGTGACAAGACTTAATCCTGAAGAAGAGTTTGAAGATGAAGATGGGGAATTATCTATTGATGTATATCAAACTGAAAATGAGATAATAATAGAAGCTATGCTAGCAGGAGTAAAGCCAGAAGATTTACAAATATCTGTCACAAGAGATATGGTGACGATAAAAGGTAGAAGAGATGGAAATACACAAATCTCTGAAGAAGATTATTTTTATAGAGAACTTTATTGGGGTTCATTTTCAAGAAGTATACTTCTTCCACATGAGATAGAAATAGAATCTGTAGAAGCTGTAGAAAAACATGGACTACTTATTTTAAGATTACCAAAAGTAGATAAAGCAAGACAAGCAAAAGTAAAAGTAAAAAGTATTTAAAAACTAAAACAAAAATCCCGTAAATAAATACGGGATTTTTT
>CAZYMY010000013.1:0-9004 GCA_964648875.1 uncultured Candidatus Saccharibacteria bacterium
AAAAAAGCAGGGATTCCCTGCTTTTTCTTTTTATCTATTTGATATGATATATTATTTAAGTAAATAAATATATGGAAAATAATAATATCTTTGATTTGATAATAGTTGGTGGTGGGCCAGCAGGAGCATCTGCTGCTATTTATGCTGCGAGAAAAAGACTTAAAAGTATTTTAGTATTAAAAGAATGGGGTGGACAATCTGTAGTATCAGATGATATACAAAATTGGATTGGTACTCCACATATTTCTGGAGCAGATTTAGCAAAAAGTTTAGAATCTCACGCAAAAGAATATGCTGGAGAATTTTTACAAATAAAAATTGGAAATTTTGTGACAAGCGCAGAAAAAGAAATTGTAGATAAAAAAGGGTTAATAAAAATAACTTTAGAAAATGGAGAAAATGTTTTTGGAAAATCTTTACTAATAGCTACAGGATCAAATAGAAAAAAATTAGATATACCAGGAGCAGAAAAATTTGAACATAAAGGTCTCACATATTGCGCTACTTGCGATGGACCAATGTTTTCTGATCAAGATGTGGTTGTGATCGGTGGAGGAAATGCTGGATTTGAATCCGCAGCACAGCTTCTCGCCTATTGTAATTCTGTCACACTTATATCAAGATCTGAGCCAAGAGCAGAGGCTATAACTATAAATAAATTAAAAGAAAATCCAAAATTTAAAATTATAATTGGTGCTACGCCAAAAGAAGTTTTTGGAGATGATTTTGTAAATGGATTTTCATATTTAGATTCAGAAAATAATGAAGTGAAATTAAATGTGACTGGAATATTTGTAGAAATAGGACAAGTACCTGCTACAGATTGGGTTAAAAATTTAGTAGAGTTAAATGAAATAGGAAAAATAATTATAAATCCTTGGACAAATCGCGCAAATGAAAAAGATCTTATATGGGCTGCAGGAGATGCTACAAATATTCTATATCATCAAAATAATATTGCCAGCGGTGAAGCAGTAAAAGCAATAGAAGATATTTATAGAACATTGAATACGAAATAATTTGTGTTATGAAAAAACTAAAACTTCCAAATGTGACTTTACTTGGTATAGACTGTGTAAATATTGAGAGACTAATAAAAGCTATCAATATTTCTGAAGAAGAAATAGAATTTGGAGCTGTAAAATTACTCACATCATTAGATACAGATGATAAAAGAAAAATAGAAATACCAAATATAAAATCTGTTGAAGAATATTCTTTATTTTGCATAAGAGATTTACATAAATATGTAGATACAGATTTTGTATTAATAATTCAACATGATGGCTTTATTTTAAATCCTAAAAGCTGGACTGATGAATTTTTAAAATATGATTATATCGGTGCACCTTGGTTTATATCAGAATGGTCTACGAAATCTTTCAAAATACCGAAAGGGAAAATCGGAGAAAAAGTTGTAGGAAATGGCGGATTTTGTTTTAGAAGTAAAAAGCTTTTAGAGATTTCTAATAAATTATTTGAATTGGGCAAAATACAAAAAGTGCATCCTGAAGATGTCTCTATATGCGTACTATATAAAAATGAATTTGAAAAAGAAAATATAAAATTTGCTCCTACAGAACTAGCTAGAAAATTTTCTATAGAAGATGAAGAAGAAACTTATAATGAACAATTTGGATTCCATGGGTTTTGGTGTAAAGATTTAAATAAATGGTTCAAAAATAATCCAAAATATTCTTTTCTATTAAAAAATATAAAAGAAGAATAAAAGAGTATGTGCTAATTAATTCTTTATATATAATTTATATACACTATTGTATCGTATTTAAAAAGGAGTATAATATACATACTCACGTTTGCTTTATGGGTCTAATATTCGCAAATATGAGAGTAGTGCGACATATTTTTCAATAATTTTTTCTCAAATAAGAAATTTTATAGAAGAATTTAAAAAGGGAATGAAATTTTATGAGGGGTTTAAGCGGATATTTTTTACTTCGTTCCTCCGCAAAAAATGAATTTTAAAATTTAGGGGAAACAGATATAATATTTACAATTTAAAACAGACTATGAAAATACATCTACTAAAAGCAATTTTTATAAACAGAGCCCCATTCGATAAATTGGAATTAGATTTTTATGAAAATGAAATTTCTGTTCTTTCTGCTATTAATGGTAAAGGAAAAACAACAATACTTTCTCATATAGTTGATGCCTTTCATGAGATAGCAAGACCTCATTTTCAAAATGAATATGAAGGGAAAGAAAATAAGTTTTATAGAGTATCTTCTGCTATTCACAATTTAGAACAAAGCAAACCCTCATTTGTATATCTTAGATTTAAATTAGGTGAAGAAACTTTTGATTATCTTGATATTAGAAATAATTGCACGGAGGATGAATATAATAATGCAATCCCCATTGATGATAAAATCCCGTTTGGTCAAATTCAAAACAATCTTAAAACTGGAAATTATATCAAAAAAGTTTCATCTAACATCAATAAAGAAAAATCTGAAAAAATATTCAGAAATAATCTAATAACTTATTTCCCCGCATATAGATATGAACAACCTGGATATTTAAACGATCCTTACAAGATAAAGTTGAACTTTAGAAAAGAATCAGGTTTTTCTGGGTATCTTCCAAACCCTATTGAAATATTGTCTGGATTGCCTCAGCTGGCAAATTGGATTATGGATCTTGTCCTAGATAACCAATATTTAAATTCAAAAACCGAAGATATCAATGCGGTTTTGGAGACAGTACAAATTAATGAGCCTATTAGTAAAGAGCAAATACCTAGTATAATAAATTTAGTTATTCAGCTAAATATTAATTCAAAATCTCACATCAGAAAAAATATCAATTTTATTATTACTAAAATTTTAAAATCAAAAGGATTTAATACATCAAGATTTGGTATAGGAGAACGTAATTTAGGCGGAACTAGAGTTCAAATTGTAAATGCTGAAGATGGACTTCAGATTTATCCTTCAATTTTTAATTTATCATCTGGAGAATCTTCTTTGCTTTGTCTTTTTGGTGAATTGTTAAGACAAGCCGATAATAATACAAAAAATATTCCAATGAATGAAATAACTGGCATTGTGCTTATTGATGAAGTCGATAAACATCTCCATATAAAATTACAAAAAGAAATTTTACCTATACTTTTTAAATTATTCCCAAATGTACAATTTATAGTAAGTTCTCATTCTCCATTTTTAAGTATGGGATTGGCTGAAGAATTACAGAATAGATCTAAAATCATTGATTTAGATAATTTAGGAATATCAAAAGATGCAACAACGAATGATCTATACAAGGAAGTTTATGACATGATGGTTGGGGAAAATGACAGATTTAAAGAAAGGTATGAATTATTAGAGGCTAAAATAAAAGAAGGTTCAAACCCTCTAATAATTACAGAAGGAAAAACAGATATACAACATATTAAAAAGGCCAAAGAAAAATTGAATATTACTGATTTAGATATTGATTTTTATGAAATTACTGAAGATTGGGGAGATTCAAAATTAAAACTTTTATTAGAACAACTTTCCAAAGTTCAACAATCGAGAAAAATTATCGGAATTTTTGATAGAGATGTGAGTGAGTTCATTGAAGAAATTGAAAAAGATAATCAGTCCTTTAGAAAATATGGAAATAATGTTTTTGCTTTTTGTATACCATTAAAGAACAATGAGCTTTATGGAGATAAAATATCTATAGAACACTATTATCCTGAAGATATTTTAAAAAAAGAGAGTGAAGATAAAAGAAGATTATTTTTGGGAAGTGAATTTTATAAAAGTGGAAATAGCACAGATGGGGCTTATCAGACAAAGATTGAAAAAATTCAGAATAAAGTAGATAATAATGGTGTCATAGATAAAAAAGTCTACAAAAAAGAAGATTTAGAACAAACTAATTCGATAGCCCTTTCAAAATCAGATTTTGCACAGTTAATCGAAACCGATACTGTCTTTACAGGAGACTTTAATTTTGATACATTTAGAGATATTTTTAATAAAATTAGAGAAATTATAAATCCAAGTTCGGAAGAAAGCGAATAAGGTGTTTTTTTCCAATTCACCCTTAACCCCTCTTGAAAAAAGAAAAACGAAAAAATAAAAATTCCAATAAAATAATAAGGAATGAAAAAATATTGAAAAATACATCGCACAACAAAGTATGTGAGGTTCATAGAATTTGCTCAATTTAATTTATGGAATACAAATTTTATTCTCCCAAATTTTTGCTCCTATCGTCGCAAAAACTTCTCACATACTTGAATGTTAGATTATAATATAAAAATATGTCCTCTACAAAAGATTTTTTAGAATATGTGCTTGATCAAATTAAAGATCAAGATATTATAAGAACTAGAAAAATGTTTGGTAGCTATGCTATTTATTATGATGAAAAAGTTGTGGCACTCATTTGTGATAATCAACTTTTTATAAAAAATACTGACGAAGCAAGACTATTTTTTGAAAAAGAATATGGAAATGAAAATCTTCATCTTTCTCCCCCGTTTCCAGGAGCAAAAGATTGGATATTACTAGAAGACGAAATAGAAAATAAAGAATTTTTTAATGAGATATTAGAAATTGTGAGAGTAGATTTGCTAAATCGTGTAAAATGATGTAAAATTTAAAAATGAAAATAGATCAAGAAAAAAGTACTAAAAAAAGGTATTCTCTTTTTATAAATTCTTACAGGGTTATGAAACTTGTATGGGATTATGATAAAAAATATTTACCTATAGAAGCATTTTTAACTACAATTAAAACTGTGTTGCCTTTTGTTTTGGCTTGGTATTCTGCTTTATTTATAAATAAAATAACTGAAGGTGGGCTCACTAGTATATATGACAAAGAAATTGTCTATATAGTATTCATATATTTATCTATCCCTCTTATTATAAGTCTATCAGAAATATGGTATCAATATTTTTTTAATAAATTTTATATATTTTTTTCTCAATATATAAAGCTTTTACTTTTAGAAAAAAGACATAATGTGGATATACAAACTTATGAAAATTCAGATTTCAATAATCTAACTCTAAGAGTCAATGAAAATGAAGATAAAATAATTTGGTTTGCGGATTGGATGTTTTATATATTTGCTAGAATAATTGAATTTGTAGCTATATTCTTTATTTTGTTTAGCTATAAATGGTGGATAATATTATTATTAACAGCCTCACTCGTGCCAAGTTTAATATTAGAAATAAAATTTGGAGATAGAAAATGGGGTATATGGCAAGCTAATTCTGAAATCAAAAGAAAATTTTATTTGATTAATTCATACTTTTCTACACTTTCAACTCTTACAGAAATTAAATTATTTAAAAGTAAAGAATATTTTAAAAATATTATAAATAATGTTTTGACAATATTTAATTCTGACATAAATAATAATGAAAATAAAAGAACTAAATTTAAAAATTTAGCCATGCTTTTAGAATTTGTAGTTAGCGCATTTATAGTATTTTATCTTATGAATGATGTTATAAATCAATTAATAGCTATCGGTACATTTATATTCTTTCTAGGGCGAATATCAGAAATAAAAAATAGTATTTCTGAATTCTTTAGAGGTTTCTCTAGACTCAGTGCGGATAATAAATTTTTATCAGATGTATTTATATTTTTAGACACAAAAAAAGTTCTCAAAAATGGTAATAAATCTATAAAAAACAATAATATAGAAATTGAATTTAAAAATATATCATTCGCCTATCCAAACACTACAAAAAATATTTTAAATAATTTAAATTTTAAAATAAAAGCAGGAGAAAAAATAGCCATAGTTGGTATTAACGGTGCAGGAAAAACTACTTTAACAAAATTGATGATGAGATTTTATGATGTGACTTCTGGCGACATTATAATAGGAGACAATAATATAAAAGACTTGGATTTAAGTGACTATTATCAAAAAATAGGTTATTTATCTCAAGAATATGCAAAATATAAATTACCAATAAAAGAAGCTATTGCACTTGGTAATGTTCAAAGAAAATTTGACTTTGATAAAGTAATAGAATCTGCAAAAAAAGCTGGAGCGCATGAATTTATATCAGAATGGAAAAATGGATATGATACACATCTTGGAAAAGAATTTGAAGATGGTGTAGAGCCTTCAATCGGTCAATGGCAAAAATTGGCTTTGGCTAGATTATTTTATAAAGATCCTCAAATATGGATTTTGGATGAACCAACAGCGTCAATTGACGCCGTTGCTGAAATGTCTATTTTTAATGAATTGGAAAAATTATCTATAGACAAAACTGTGATTTTAATTTCTCACAGATTTAATACTGTAAAAAATGCTGATCGTATAATGGTCATTGATGATGGAGAAATAAAAGAATTTGATACTCATAAAAATTTAATGAAAATCGAAAACGGTATTTATAATAAATTATTTGAATTACAAAAAAATTCTTATAATACTAAATAAAAAATACGCAAGAATAATCTTGCATATTTTTTATTTAAATATTTAAATTAATAAATTATTTATTATCTAAACCTAATGATTCTGCTATCAGATTAGGCTGGAAACCTATTATTATATTTCCTCCTATATCAAGTACAGGCACTCCCATTTGTCCACTCTTTTCAACCATCTCTTTTGCCCTGACTTGATCTTTGCCCACATCTACATCTTCAAAAGGTATATTTCTCTCTTTCAAAAATATCTTTGCCATTACACAATATGGGCAAGACGATGTAGAATACACTATTATATTTTTATCTTTCATATTTTTATTTAATTAATTTTCCAAAAGTTTTATTATTTTTATAAATTTTTTATCCTTTGTTTTATAAAAGATATTTTTACCTTCTCTGCGAGAAGAAAGCAATTTAGCTTCTTTTAATACTTTCAAATGTTGCGAAAGTGCCGATTGACTAAGATTACACATTTTCAATAGATCATTTACAGTCTTTTCTTTTTCAAGACATAATATAATTTTTACTCTTTTCTTATTCCCTATTGCCTTACATATTTTTTGATCTATCATAATTATATATTAGCATATTCTAATATGTTTTGCAAGAAAAAATAATAAAATAAAATTTTTTGCGGAAATGGAGAGATTCGAACTCTCGAAGAGGTTTAATCCCCTCGCCCGATTTCGAATCGGGTGCCTTAAACCACTCAGCCACATTTCCAATTATCTGATTTTAGCATATACAATATAAAAAATAAATTTATATATTTTAAAAATAAAATGTTATACTTTCAAAATATATGCGTATATGGTCAATAAACCCAAAATATTTAGATCAAAAAGGCCTCATTGCTTGCTGGCGTGAATCATTACTTGCTAAAAATGTACTGGAAGGAAAAACTATAGGATATAAAAACCATCCTCAATTAATACGATTTAAAAAAACAAAAAATAGTCTTTTATATATTAATTCTTATTTATATGAAATATATAATGAAGCTAAAAATAGAAATTATAATTTTTCAAAAGATAAAATAGATTTTCTATTAATAAAAAAATTTACTAAAAATTTAGACAAAAATAAAATTCCTCTACATGATAAACAGTTAAAATATGAGTGGGAACATATACAAAAAAAATTAAAAATAAGAGATATAAAAAAATATAAAGAAAATAAAAAAGTAGAAACCGTAGAAGCTAATCCTATTTTTAAAATAATACAAGGTGAAATAGAATCTTGGGAAATAATAAAATAATCTGTGACCTTACGGGGAATCGAACCCCGCTTCCAAGCTTGAAAAGCTTGTGTCCTAACCGATAGACGATAAGGCCATTCTACGCTAAAGCTACTGTGTACTGCGAAATTTTAATGAAGCGGTACGAATGGCACAGCCATTTTTAATTACTAAAAACAAAATGGAGCAACCATTGAAAATTTAACTTAGTTCAAAAATTATAACACAAAATCAACATTTATCAAAATAAAAATCCGCAGGTTTTAACCCGCGGATTGTTTTATTTCAAAATTAAAAATTATTCTATTAAGAACTTCTGGGACCTTAACTGCGATCTCAAAATATACATTCCACTTTGATCAAGCGAGAATGTGCGTACATTAGCATAAACCTTTTTCACCAAAATACCGGAAGAGTTATAGATCTCGAATTCTTCTTCGCGATCAGCGCCGGTGATCGTAATTGTCTGTCCGAGTTTTGCTGGAATTGGATAAAGTTTTATACCAAGTTCTTTTATGATTTCATCACCAACTGCTGTAGGTATCCAAGTTTGCAATACCTCAAACATCATTTTACCGGTAGTGCAACCAAGGTTGTTGTACACCTCAACGGCATATATGCCTTTCGCCAAACCAGTAATATTAAATGTATTTGTTTCAGAGCTACCGCTATATATCACAGTATTTTTTGAATTATACACATGATAATATAGCTTCTGACCAAGCCCACCAATAGATACTCTTACAACACCATCAGTACAATTCCAGCATGAAGTACCTTTTACCATTTCGATATTCGTCCCTACCAATGTTGGAGCCTTTTTAACCTCAAATTCTTTCTGAGATACACATTGGTTTTGATCCATAACCCGCAAAAAATGTTTCCCTACAGAGAGATCTGTGCGAAAAAAGACAGTTGAACCTCCAATCGGGATCAGGTTCTTAAAAACATTGCCATCCACCATTAAATCATATGGAAGAATACCTCCAGTTATCTCCAATTTCATAAATCCAGGAGAGGCACAAGTCTGATCCTGAATATTCAATACGGTCTTTATTTCAGCCGAAGTTTGCAACCAGACTTCCCTTTGAAAAATTAAATTCTTCCCGCTATCAAAAGCCTTTAGGAAATAAGTTCCTCCAGATAATCCGTTGGCTTCGTTGTTTGATGAGATTAGTCCCCCATCAGATCTACGCCATTCAATTGTGGCATAACCTCCAGATGTCTTCACAAAAATAGCTCTACCATTAGATTCGCCTGGACACGCAATTTTTGTTTCAACATATCCATTGAGAACCTCATCTGCTTTTAAACCAAAAGATAATTCGGTTGCTTT
>CAZYMY010000013.1:9104-12621 GCA_964648875.1 uncultured Candidatus Saccharibacteria bacterium
GTTGCTGAGCTTGTCGAAGTAACTCTCCCCTCCTCTTTCGCCATAGCTTTTGCCAAAGCATCTTTTAAAGATGTATTGTTTGCATTTAATTCTTTTTTTGCTTTTTCTGTTTCTTCTCTTACTTTAGAAAGCTCTACATCTTTTATATCTCTTTCTTTTTTAAAATCATCTCTTCTTGATCTTGTATGGCCAGAGAATCTTTCATCTCTATTTTCACTTCTACTCTCATCTGTTCTAAATTCTCTTTTTACAAATGTATTATTGCTGTTATCATTTCTATTTATATTTTCATTTCTATTATTAAAATTATTATTTTTGTAAAAATTATCTTTATTATTAAAACTATTATTTTCTGGCACAAATTTTTGTGGCTCAGTCTGAGGAGGATTATACCAATTTCTTATTTCCTCTTCTACCTCTGCTTGTTTTTTTCCATATGTATTTCTAGAATATTCTATTATTTCATTTGCATATGATATCTCAGGCTTTTGCATTGGAGGCAAAGCTATTGCAGAAAATGGTTTTGAACCTACACTGTCTATCATAAGTCTGAGATACATCTGATATGCAGATAAATTTACTATATCGTCAGCGGTAAATATGGGAGCAAATTCTTTTTCAAAAATTTCAGCATCTGGTGTAGCACCTACTCTAAATGTCACCATTGTACCTACATTACCAAAAATAGCTGCTCTTATATCATCTGTCATTTGCTCTACATATTGATGTGCTACTGAAAGTGCCAATTGATATTTTCTAGCTTCTGACAAAATATTTGCAAAACTATCATTTGCAAAATTTTGAAATTCATCTACATAAAAATAAAATGGTGGCAAATCATTTAATTTGTATGGATCTACATCTGCACGACTCATCGCTGCGAGATATATCTTTGTGATAAGAAGAGAGCCAATAAGATTTGCATTTCCTTCACCCATTTTACCTTTTGAAAGATTCATGATTAAAATCTTTTTATTATCCATGACATCACGAATATCAAAACTAGTTTTCTTTTGACCAATTATATTTCTTATGAGAGGATTACTTGTAAATTGGCCAATTTTATTTTGTATAGCAGGAGCTGCTTCTTGTTGATATTTTTCACCTGCCTTTGCATATTCTTCAAGCCAAAAACTTCTTATAGAAGGATCTTTCACATTTTCAACCATTCTCTTTCTATATTCTTTATCACTCAAAATTCTATTTATACCTATAAGAGTCTCGTCATCATTTTCGAGAAGTGTGAGAATAATATTATTTAAAATATATTGCATTCTATCTGAAAATTTATCTTCACCAAAAACTTTTTTAAAAGCTGCCATTAGACCATTTGCCACAAGATGTCTTTTCGATATATCTACTTTTTCAAGCACATTGAGGGCAAGTGGATACTCTGTATCAAATGGTGCAAAATATATCACATCTTTTTTTCTTTCTTCTGGCACAAAATCAAGTAGCATCTCAGCGGCACCTCCATGTGGGTCAAGAAAAGCTATACCTTCTCCATTTTGTATATCTTGCTTTGCCATATTTTCCAGAAGAGTAGACTTTCCCATACCAGATTTACCTATGACATATAAATGTTTTGTTCTATCTTTTGCTTTTATGCCAAATTTGATCATCTTATTACGATAATCTATAAGTCCCATATAAGTTATTCTATTTGGATCATTATTAAATGGAGTCATATATACTATTTTATTTTTCTAAATAAATTATAACATTAAATTAATATAAAATTATATATAATTATTATTCTTTAATTTACTTCTCATGTGCTTTTTGGGGACTATAGAATATTCGCCGTTTATTCTTTTTAATTGCAATTCTTTTTGTGATTCAAAAATATCAGGATTTTTTCTAAATTCTAAAAGCATTTTGCCGGCATGATATGCACCTAGATGATAAGGCATAATCACATAATTTGCTCCTGCATCATATAATAATTTACTTTTTTCAACGTCATGTGCTATAACTATTATCACTCCATCAGGATTTCTTTTTTTATAATTTTCTACTAAAAATAAATTTATATCAAATTTAGGAATTGTAGATATTATCATATTTGTACAAAATATATTATTTTCTTCTAAAAATCCAAGATCTTCTGCGTCTCCATATATCACTGAGGATCCTGATTCTATAGCCTTTTGTACTAATATAGGATTTATGTCTATAATGAGATATTTATATTCCATCTTTTTAAATACATCTACAAATTCTGAGCCAATTCTATCAAATCCAAAAATAATAGCATCTACATTTTCCAATTCTTTATCTATAACTTTACAATTATTTTTCTTTAATTCAATTTTCTTCAAATAATTTCTCAAAAAATTATAAATTCCATCCATATATACCATGAGATATGATGAAAGTACTATTGAAAGCATAGTGACTATAGTAATAATAGAAACTGTAGCTTGATCTATATATCCATATGAAAAAACAATAGCGAGCATAATCAAAGAAAATTCAGATACTTGCGTGAGAGATATAGCTGAATAAAAACTTGTCCTAGTCCTATGCCCTAAAATATTTGTTATCAAAAATGATATTATAAATTTTATTAATACTACAAAAATTGTAAAAATAATTATTGGTAATAATAAATTATAAAAATTTTCCACTACAAGACTAGAGCCTATGAGTACAAAAAATATAGCAATAAAAAAATCTTGTATAGGCTTTAATCTGGATGATATTTCTTTTGCAAAATTTGAAGAAGCTATAGCTACTCCAGCAAAAAGAGCTCCTATTTCAAGAGAAAATCCAAATTTATAAAATACATAAGCCATAACAAATCCAGATCCAAGACCAAATAATAATAAAGTTTCTTGAGAAGAAGCAAATATTCTGGCTAATCTTTTTAAAATAAATTTACTCAACAAATAATATATAGCAAGCAATATCAAAGTCTTGATCACAAATACTATAATTATTTCACTCTGTGATGATATTTGATTTACATTATTAGAATTACTAAAAATAGATAAAACTAAAAGTATAATAGCAGCCACAATATCTTGCACAAGCAATATCACTATTGATATTTTTCCATACAATTTATCTACATCTCCCCTGTCTGAAAGTATTTTTAGCACTATAATAGTAGATGAAAAAGCTAAAGCTATAGCTACAAATATAGATGTTATTAAATTAAAATCTAATAAATAAAATGATAATACAAAACCAAAAATACTAGATACAAGTATTTGCAATAGTCCTCCAAAAACAGAGTCCTTTCCTACTTCTTTTAAAGTATTTGGATTTAGATTGAGACCAATAGTAAAAAGTAATATCACTATTCCAAGCTTTGAAAAAAGCTCCAATCCTGAATAATCTGTCACTATATTTAATACATATTTCCCAACGAGTACTCCAGAAAGTATATAGCCTATTATTAGTGGCTGACGAAGATAGTGAATAATAATAGAAACTATACTCACTACTAAGATTATCAATGTAAGTTCTTCAAATCCATGCATAATTATATTTAAAATTATAACATGGAAAA
>CAZYMY010000014.1:0-3485 GCA_964648875.1 uncultured Candidatus Saccharibacteria bacterium
ATAGATGCCATAGCTGTGACAGCTGGACCTGGACTAGCGCCAGCACTTTGGGTAGGAATAAATTTTACAAAAGCTTTATCGATTTTTTGGGATATAAAAGTTTATCCTATAAATCATATGGAAGGACATATTGTGAGTAGTTTGATATCACCTATTACAGAAAATAAATATAAAATTAAAAACTTTGAAAAACCAAGTCTTGGATTATTGATATCCGGCGGTCATACAGAAATAATATTATTTAACGAATTAGGAAAATATACAAAAATAGGACAAACTGTCGATGATGCTGTCGGTGAAGCTTTTGATAAAGTTGCGAGATCACTAAATCTCCCCTATCCTGGCGGACCTGAAATATCAAAAATAGCTGAAATAGGTAGACAAAATAATTTACAGATAATACCAGAATTTAAATTACCTCGCCCTATGATACATTCAGGAGATTTAAATTTTTCTTTTTCTGGATTAAAAACAGCTGTGATTTATAAAATAAAAGAATTAGAAAAATTTATAGAAGAAAAAAACATGACTTCAGAAGATATAAAAAATATTATTTCTTTAGATTTTGAAAATGCTGTCACTGAAATACTTATAAAAAAAGTAAAAAGTGCCTTAGAAAAATATAATACAAAAAGTCTTATGATAGGTGGAGGAGTAATAGCAAATAGTCATATAAGAAAAAGTTTTACAGAATTTGCTATGAAAGAAAATATTGATTTATATATACCTGAAAAATTTTTGACTGGAGACAATGCGTTTATGATAGGATGTGTAGGTATATTAAAAATATTAGAAGAAAAAGAGCCATCCAATATAGACGATATAAAAGCAAATAGTAATTTTAGTGTAGAACAAATACTATAACTATAACGTATAAAAATAATAAAAAATCATCTATTTAATTTAGATGATTTTTTATTTATAAGACTTTTATTATAATTAATATTTATTTTATTTATTTAATAGTCTTTATATAATTTTCTATTTGACTAGAATATTCTGGTTTTATTTTTGCAAGATCTCTCAAAAGAGAAATAGCTAAATAATTGTTACCCTTTTCCATATAAACAGAAGATAATAATATTATAGAATTTGTATCTTCTGGATTAGCTTTAATATTATTTTTTAATATAGAGATTAATCTATCTAATTTATTTTGATTTTTATAAATTGTTATAGAATTTTGATCTAAAGCTATTACTCCATTTTCATCTATGAGCAATTGCTCTCCTTTATCAAAATTTCCAATGTATAAATTAGTCATAGCATATATATTTTTTGCTTTAACATAACTAGTATCTGATATATACATTTTTTCTGCTATATCATTTGCTTTTTTATAATCCATATTTTCTATCAATGAATCTATATATTCTAATGCTATAGTTTGCTTCATAGGCGCCATATTATGAGCCATCTCACCATATTTTAAAGCAGATTGATTATCTCCTATATTTTTCAAAAATGAAGAATATATAGACAAACTTCTAGGATCCATCTTTTCATTAAAAAGACTTTCATAAGAACTTTTTGTCATAGAAATATAATCTGAAACTACTTTATATATAGGCATATATTGTTCTGTTTGAGGTATATTTGCAGATTGAATCTGATTTACAACTGATAAAGTAGTCTGAGCTAATTGTTCTCTAGATTCAAGTTTTGCTATTCCACCAATAGAAACAGCTTTTTCAAATAAACCTAGATTTTTATTAATTGACTCAAGAGGGGTCATATCTTTATATGTCTTTTGTATAATCCCATTTAATATATATTTATTTGCTAAAATATATCTCACATTTAAATAATATAATGATGCTAAAAGAGCTATTATCACAAAAGGAGCATATATTATGATTTTACTTTTTGATTCATTTATAGATTTATCATTTTCTTTGTTTTTATTATCACCAAAACGAATAGATATATAAGCCAATACTATTATAAATAATATATAAGAGATTAAATTATCAAATACAAATATATTATGTATAAAATAAGATATTAATAATCCAGTAAGTATAGCTCTTTCTGTAAAATCTTTATGAGAATTGTATAAAGTTTTAGCCTTCTTAGACCAAAGCATATATATACCAGCAAAATAAAGAGATAAATATGCAAGTAAACCTATCACACCTCCAGCTACTAGCCAATCCATAAATACATTATGCGCTCTATCAAACCATGGCTCTTGAGCATACATACGAGCATCATTGTATTTTGAGAATACATAAAAATAATTATCTTGTCCCCAACCTAGTATTGGTCTTTCTTTTAATCCTTCAAGTACCATTTTTATATTTATAAGACGAGAAGTAAAAGTACCATCATTTGATATAGATAAAAGACTTTCATAAGTAGAGCTTGGATTATAAAGTTCTTTATTTATATCTTTAAACTTTGAAACTAAAGTGACAGGATTTGAAAATTTTGATACTTTTGCCAATTTATTTAAAGTACTAGAATTTTGTATAAACGATGTCTGTCCAAAAACCAAAAGTGAAAAATATGCGACTAAAGTTATTATAATAATAGCAAGAGATATTTTTCTTTTATTTTTTAATTCTTTAAATTTTCTTCCACCAAAATAAATTATGACAGCTGATACAAATATACCTATAGCAAATCCGATCTGAGCACCACGAGTCTGTGTATAAAACAATACTATAAGATTGAGTACAATCATCAATAAATATGTCCAATTATTTTTTGCTTTTTCAGATTTATTTTCAAGATAAGCTATAAAAAATAAAAATATAAAAAATATAGAATAAATAGCGAGATAAGTTGAATTTCCTAAAGAAGAATCAAGCTGATTGCCTCCTTGTGTAGGAGCAAATACTTCATGTATTGCATTTCTTAAAGATGGAAGTAATTTCATCGGTGTGAAAGATTCCAATCCTAAAAGCTGTAAAAATGCTAAAAATAATACTGGTATATTTGAAAGGAATAATACAAATCTATGTTTAGCCCAAGAAGCTTTGTCTTTAAAGAAAGATATTAATATCAGAAAGTAAAGAAATAAATGTGCATGTCCTATAAATCCTTCCATTCTTTCAAAATTTGAAAAGAAAGAATGTGCTCTATCTATAGAAAAGATATCTGCTAATAATAATACAAATAGAAATATAGAATACATCCATAAAATAATAGACTTTTTTGGCCTAAAAGATTTATCAAGTATCATAAGCATTATCCATGCTGCAGCTGCAATTTCTACTAAAATTCTAAAAGCGAAATTCTTTCCTGTAATATACGGGAAAAGCATAGCATTCCACTCTACACCGAAACCAAATCCTGAAACATAAAATGCAAGAAATGGAATTATAGATAGACATATATATATAGTCCATCTCAAAAATTTATTTTTATCTGTAATCATAATTATTTGGTAATAAATACTTAATTTTTATAATTCTTAGATTATAGCATAAAAGACATAATCAATTACACTTCACTTTTTACAAAAATATTGGATTTTAAAA
>CAZYMY010000014.1:3585-11764 GCA_964648875.1 uncultured Candidatus Saccharibacteria bacterium
ATAAAAGACATAATCAATTACACTTCACTTTTTACAAAAATATTGGATTTTAAAAGATTTGACATAATATGATGTATATTATATACTAATATTAGTATTCACAAAAAAAATTTTACAAATGAAAAAAGTAAATTTTTCTATATCTATTGGATATTTATTTATAAATAAAAATATTACAAAAGAATTTTTAAGTATTTTTACAAAAGAAATATTAAAATATTCTGCTGGTAATATAAAATATAAATACAGCTCAATAGAGGTTCCTCCAAAACGAGGACCTAGGTCTGAAATTGACCATAAATACATAGGGTCAACAAATGATGTTCTTTTTATGTATATAGTCTTTGAGACTAAAAAGATTATGTTAACTGATGAAGAATATCATATATTAGAAAGAGATTTTAGATTTGCTAGGAAAGATGGTGTCTATTTAAATAAGATTGGATGGACACGAGGTAAATGGGATTATTGTATTAAAGAAGCTTTTAGTTCGACAAAAAAACTTCTTAATATTAATAATTCGACAAGAATAGAAGGTATTGTGGGGAGTTCTGAAGAATACCCTTTTTCTATCAATGACTCTCTTTCTATTTGTTGAATTTATAATAAGCTGTACGATTGTACAGCTTGTTTATTTTACAAACTTTTTACCATATATGTTCCCTCTAAATGATAACCAAGTTTTTTATAATATTCACGGACACCAACTCCGGAAATGACAGCTATTTTTTTACAAATAATATTTTCATCATTTTCTTTTGCAATCTTTTCTGCCTCACTCATTAATCTTTTTCCAAAACCAATATGCTGAGTTTGATCCCCTATTTCCCCAAACTTTTTTACAGTACCATATACATGAAGTTCGCGAATAATAGCAGTATTATCTGTTAATACTTTTAAATTTTCATATTTCGAAAGCTCATTATCAAAATGATTATTTTGCAATCGCAATCTACAAAATCCGGCGATTTTATCATTATCATTTTTATTTATATATTCAAGAAAATACTCTGTACCAAAATTTGTATCATATTTAGTTATTCTTAATTCAAAATCTTTATCATCTATTTCACCACCACCTATTTCTCTTGCTCTTATATCCTGCTGAATAAAATTATTCTTTCTTTGATATTCATCTACTAGCTCACGCATATTAGATTTTTTACTACTTGCCAATATATATGTAGCAGGTATATCTCTTATCATTCTTATCACTCTAGTATAATTTTTAATCTCTCTTTCACTATTTGCAAGTAGCTTAATAAGAGTATCATCATCATATGGCTCATAATTAAAAGGTATTATTTCTCCATTTTTATTTTTATATTCTTTTTTTATAAACATTTTATAAAGTAAACTTGTCTTTAAAATCACACATGGATAAATCTTAAGCATATCTGGATGAAAATCTTTTGAATTATAAAGATCTTTAAACATTTGTAAATCCATATCAATATTTGACTCTGGTAAATTAGGCATCATATGATATACAAATTTAAATCCAGCGCTTCTCATCATCTCTGTAGCCTCTGCTATACTTTCGCGAGTCATTTCTCTTTTATTAAAATCAAGTACATGATTATTAAGATGTTGTACTCCTATTTCTATTTTTGTTACACCTAAATATCTAAGCCAATTTAAAGTTTCAAAATTTATATAATCTGGTCTAGTCTCAGTAGATAAACCTATTATTCTACACTGCGCTGTCTCATTTTCTTTTTGCAAATCTAACATATTTCTGGTTGTTTTTTCTCGAGTTTCGCTTGCGGGGTTTCGAGAGAAAAAATTACCAGAAATATCTTCACTATTTTTTTTGTATTCATTTGCGGCTCTGAAAATTTCTTTTATAAACCATTCCTGATATTCTTTTTCATAATAATCAAAAGTGCCTCCAATCACTATCACTTCTAATTTATTTACTGGATGACCATTTAATTCAAGAGCTTTTAATCTTGAAATCATTTGAGTATATGGATCAAAATTATTTGCCAATGCTCTAGCTGCTGCTGGCTCTTTTGATAAATAACTTTTTGGCATTTTTGCTTCTGTGGGACAATAAATACATTTGCCTGGACATGGATATGGTTTTGTAAGAAGAGATATTACTGTCACACCACTATTGCTTCTAACTTTCAATCTTTTAAGTATTTGCTCTATTTCTTTTTTTCTATTTTCATCTAAAATTTCCCTTCCATCATTTACTCTATTTTGAAACATAATCAAAATCTCACTATTTGTAGGAGTTTTTGTCTTTCCTCTTTCATGAGCCTTTTTCTCTATATTAAAAATTTTATTTACTATAGTTTTTACATTTAGAAACTTTTGTCTTTTATTTATATCATTTCTTATTTCTAAAATTTCTTTATACAAATCAGCGTCTTTTGTTATAAGACGCTTGAGATTATTTAAATCTTTTTCATTATAAACTTTTGCAAATATATTATTCATTGTTTTTATTTAACTCTAATAATAACAATTTATTCAGATTTTTACAAAAACAATTAATTAAAAATATTAATAGTATATATAGATACAGAATTTGAATTTTGTGAGTCTTTCAAATAAATTTTAACTTTATCACCAGATTTACCCCATAAAGATCCATTGTATAAATTAAATGCAAAACTATTGTATATTTTCACAACTTCATAATAACCTTTTAATATACCTTCTGATACTAAACCATAATTTGCAGGATTATTGCAATCTGTATTATTTAAAGTTATACATATGAGAGGTTTTGCTATCATAGTATTGTAAGTGAAATACAAATTATTTTTTTGTAATAAATACATATTTCCAGATACTGATGATAAAGTACTTATACCTCCATTATTTTTATTTACTGAAGTATTTGTAGTAGTTGCTATTATTTTTTTATTTACAGATGTAGCATTATTAGAATTTGTCGGAGGTATCACAGTAGTCTTTTTTGCTACAGTTTTTGGAACATTTACAACTTTTGTTGATGTCTTTGATGGAGAATATGGTTTTTCTTTATAAGTGATAATAGCTGTCTTTTCACAAGTTATCTCTCTCAATATATCTCTCACTTCTATATCCACATATCCACTTACAACTATTTCATTTCTATATTGAAATCTACGCAAAGCAAAACTTGTAAGTGGACCAAAATATCCCGTTGGCTCTACATCCAAAAATCCACGATCATATAAATATGCTTGTAAAGCAGTTATCTCTCTATTTTTCATTTTATCATTTGTACCGTAACCAAATTCTTGTGATAAATCTACACAATATGGATAATCACTTGGATCAAGTTTTTCAAATCTGCCACGAGCAAGAGTTGGGTCAAATTGTATTATATTGCTACTAGAAAAATTATTATTGTATGTACTAGTATTATTTGGATTTGTATTATTCGGATTATTTGGATTGTAATTATTTCCATTTGTATTATTTGTATTGTTTGGATTGTAATTATTTCCGTTAAAATTGTTTGGATTAAAATTATTTACACCAGAATTATTTGAATTGTTTTGATTATTATTAGTATATGGATTGTCATCATAAACAATATTTCCATAATCGTCTAAATAATAATCTAATTTTGCATTATTTATATAATCATTATTAATATAATTATCATCATATACACCTTCGCCTATATAACTATCATCGTAATTATCATAGTCATTTAAATTTAAATTTTTATATGGATTGCTATCGTATGCATTATTATTATAATTATAATTTTGATTATTATATGAATTATTATTTGTATTATTCTGATTCTGATTTTGGTTCTGATTCATATATAGATTATAAGCTTCTTCTTCATCCATAAAATCTCCATCGTCACCCAAATTATCATAATCATCAGTAGCCATGTCTCCTCCATTTTCTATGAACATAAGTAAGTTTAAATCAAAATCTCCATTATAAAGTTCATATCCAGATGGACATCCAATAGTATCATCACTTGTAACATAATTAATTATATTTTGTATTTTTGATCTATCAGAATTAACTTTATATTTTACACAATATATAAGATAAGAAGCATCAGCAGACTCTCTACTGTCAAAATAAGAAACCACAAAACCACCGACAAGTATCGAGAATATCAAAAAACTTAAGATTGCTTTGTTAAATTTCATAAAGGAAAGAAATAACCTCTTTATTAGTATATCAAACTTTTGAAAAACCTTATCAACCCAATATCCACATATTCTTTAATATCTTTTTTTGGCTCTTCTTTTTCTAAATTTACTATTTCTGATTCAATATCTTTTTGATAGTCTTTTTGAGTACTGTCTTCTTTAAATACTAATTTTTTTAAAATAAAACTCCCATCTTTTACAAATTCACTTTTCTCTATTTTTTGTACTTTTATAGTATTATCACTCTGGTTATCATTATGTTTATTATTTAAAATATCTATATTAGTACTTATATTTAATTTATCTAAACTATTTGTAGCTAATATTTTTTCATTATTATTTATAGAAATAATACTTGTAGTAGAAAAATCTAAATCAATAAAATTTATATATTCTATAAGTAAAGATTTATTTGGATAATGTAAAGAAACATTATATGCCGGAAGTTTAAATCCTAATGCCTCTCCAGAAACATGTACTGTTTTATCTTTTGCTATTATAAAATTTTTTGGTAATTTATAAAATTGATTATCTACTTTGATATAAAAATTTGATAAAAATAAATCATAGCCTGTATTATTTTTCAAATCTATAAAATTTTCTTCTTTATTTGTGCCAACTTTCACAATCAAAATATCTGGCTTTATCACAAGTACTTTCATTTTTGCTTGTCCTCCACTTGTATATCCATCAGCCGAGACTATCAATGTATATTCCCCAGGATAAACATAATGATAGGAAACATCTTTTCCAAATTTTTCTCCACCATCCCCAAAACTCCAATCAAAATTTAAATTTGCTATGACACTTTTATTTGAGTCTATTGCTTTTACTGTATAATCTACATCGGCACCTGCTGGTACTATTTTTTCTTCTGGTAAAAGTACATTTATATCTCCATATTTATTTTGATTATTTACATATACATATATGATATTTGAAGAAACATTATTTGAAACATTTGATGATGAGGAAGTAGTAGATGTGGTAGTCGTAGCATTTGTAGAAGTAGAATTTGTAGTAGTAGAATTGGAAGTCGTGGGACAAACTCCCGTGCCATAACTTTTACAAGTCACCATATTGTCTTCTAATAAGATACCAACAAATCCACCAGTATTATTTAAATCGCTCCAAGAGCTATCAAAGATTAAATCGCTAGAATTAATATTATTTGTAAAAAGGGTATTATTTTGTGTAATAGCAGCACAAGTATTCGATAAAAAAACATCTACGCCTGTGATTGAGTGAGAAGAATAAGCTAAATTTGAACCAGATATAGGAGTAGTTATAGCTTTATAATTTGTAAAATTATTTATATCAGATCCATCATTACAGACTCTAAACCATTCTTTGCCAGTATCTGTACCATCTGGATTATAAATTATATCGGTTATATTTAACCCAAGACTCTCTTGCAAGCCTAAAATAAAATATAAAGATAAAAATATAAATCTAAAACATGAAAAATAATTTATTTTCATAAATTACAAAATTTAAATTATAAAAATAAAAATATTTTATCCAAATATAAGAGCAATAATCATCACTGTAAAATTGATAAATGACAATACACACCAAGTACAATATGCTTTTAAGACTTTACCTTGCACATACATAAAATATACTGAAAATAAAAATCCAAATATTATCACTATAGCGAGTGGCCAAATTGGAAGACTACCAATTGAATAAAGATATACAAATATTAAAATTAACACATACATAAAAAAACCTAAAACAGAATTTGGTATACCAAACATTTTGCTTTGTTTACTATGTTGTACTTTATAACACCATTCTTTTGGAAAAAATGGACAAGCAACATTTGTACCTTTTATTTTATTAAAAATTAAATAAAGAGTATCCAAAATACCTATAATACCAAAAATATAAATTATATTTATCATAAATTTGTTTTTATAATAAAATTATAACATGTCAAAATAAAATATATTTTTATTTCCCCCAGTCTTTTTTGATAATAGCGTTTTTTGCTGCATCTGTCTCAGCTTCTTGCTTGCTTCTACCTTCTCCTTCTGATATTTTTTCTTCACCAAAATATATGGCTACTATGAATTTTTTATCATGATCTGGACCAGATTCTGATACTACTCTATAACCAGGAGTGATAGACAATATATCTTGAGATTTCTCTTGTACCATACTTTTTGGATCTTTATATTTTCCAGCTTCTATAATCTCATCAGTATGTATAAGCAATGTCTTTTCCACAAAGCCTTTTGCTTCATCATATCCTTTATCCAAAAATACAGCACCTAAAAACGCTTCATATGTATCTGCAAGTATAGACATTCTTGCCTTTCCAAAATCTCTACTTTCACCTTTTGATAAAAATAAATAATTATTAAACTCTAAATCTTTTGCTATATCTCCGATAGATTTTGTATTTACAAGTGCTGCTCTATAACTGGTAAGTTCGCCCTCCATAAGATCTGGAAATTTAGCATAAAGAAAATTTGTAGTGACAAGTTCAAGTACAGCATCACCTAAAAACTCCAATCTTTCATTGTGTCCTAATCTAAAATTACTATTTTCATTTATATATGATCTGTGAATAAAAGATTGTATTAATAGATTTTTATTTACAAAAAAAATATTTAAATCATTTTCTAGTTTTACAAAATCTTTTTCAGAATTTATATTCTTATCTATCTTTTTTTTATCTATATTCTTATCTATATCTTTATCGAAATTTTTATCTATTATTTTTTTATTTACTATCATATATGTAAGTTTAACTTATCTTTTCTATAGCCAAAGCTATTATCGGTTTTATATCATCATATATATTTAAATCTGAAATTTGATCTAGAGAAAACCATTTTGCTTCTGTAAGACCAGTATTTTCTTCTTCTATCTTTAATGGCTGATAATCTCCTTCTGCCAAAAAATAATATACATGTTTTTTTATCTTTTCATTTGTCTTTTTTGTTTTAATGAGATCGCTATTTTTATCATCTGCTTTTTTATCTAAAAGATTTGCTATATAAGTATTTTCATTTAATTTATCTTTTATCACTACATTTATACCTATTTCTTCTTTTACTTTTCTCATTGCACCAACTCTCAAATCTTCAGCTTCTATTAATTTACCCTTTGGTAAAGTCCAATGTTTAAAAATATCTTTTACTAAAGCTATATATACTCTACCAGCCTCGAAAGAATAAACAACTGCACCAGCTAGATTCACAGTACTCATTTCAGTTTTTTTTTGAGCAGATTCTTCTTTTCTTGGTTCACCCATTTCTTTATAAATAGTACCAAGTACACCATTTATAAATTTATGTGAAGTAGCGCTACTATAATTTTTAGCAAGCTCTATAGCTTCATCTATAGCCACTTTTGGAGGTACAATATCACTATTAAATAAAAGTTCTGCGAGTCCAAGTCTTAAAATATTTCTATCCATTATATTTATTTTTTCAAGTGGCCATTCTGGAGCAGCACGAGAAATAATATCATCTATTGTAGCTATTCTCTCTTGCACTATAATAAGCAAATCAAAAATAAATCCATCATCTGTAGCACCAGCAAACTCTGTTGTTTCTCTATCAATTATATTTTTTAAATCTTCTTTATTAATATTAAAATTTTCATTCACATCCAGCTCAAAAAGAACTTGAAGTGCTATTCCTCTACTTAAATGTCTATTTATACTCATATTTTTATTTTACTAATATAAAGTATATCACAAAATAAAAGGCAAATATTATTTACCTTTTATTTTTAAAAAACTAGAGTAAACTATACTTTTTTTGCTTTTACCTTTCTCACAACTTTACCTTTATACATTCCACATGCATCACATGCTGTATGTGAGTGAATCATTGCTCCACAATTTGTACAACCTTGAAGCTGTGCTTCCTTTAAAGCATGATGGCTTCTTCTGTTGCCTGTATGGGCTCTAGTATGTCTCATTCTTACTACCATAAATTTCTTTGTCACGCCATAGCTTTTTGCGAAGGCGGATATTTTTATTTTTATTTATTATTGAAATAAATAATATCATTTTTCATGATTTTTTGCAAATATAA
>CAZYMY010000015.1:0-4518 GCA_964648875.1 uncultured Candidatus Saccharibacteria bacterium
TAACGTTTCGGCATATCTGATGTTTGCCGTAGCGTAGCGGAGGCAAATATGGGTGGAGGCTTTTGTATAAAAGCCGTAACCAGATATGCCGTGTTATATGATGTATGCTTTTCTTTTTGTCTCGCCTAAGCGAGACCACTTTTCTGTAATGAACGAATTTTATTTTTGTCTTGGCGTAGGGGCAGAGGGGCTGGGGGTGAATGCCCCGAAGCCAAGACTCCTTATTATTTATTAAGGATTGCCAATTAAATAGATATTTAATGTAACAAATAAAACATACGCAATAAGTAAAATAAGGCCTTCGCGCCGATCCATCTTTTTCCCGCTGTGATAAAAATATGCGAACAATGTCAATATAACTCCCAAAAATATGGCCACTATCCAAAAGGCTGAATTGGTATCAAAAATAATCGGACGAAGAAGAGCCAAAACTCCCAAGACCAATACATTAGTGAATGACGAGCTTAGGAGATGACTCAAAGAAAGCTCGGACGATTTTTTGCGCCACGAAGTAATGGCAATACTTATTTCCGGTAGGTTCGTGCCAATTGAAAAAACCACCAGCCCGATAACCAATTGGCTAACTTGAATATAATTTAGCAAATCCAATGTTATGCCAACAATCCAATGTGAAGCAACAAGGACGCCTATAATTCCGACAATAGCCAAAACAATTGACTTGCCGACCCGATTGCTATTGGTTATTTCTATATGTTTATGATTACTAAAATGGTTTAGGTGATATAAGTAAAAAATCAGACCGACATATAAACCAATCATCGCCAGTCCGTCCAACAAACCATATTTGCCGTCCACTCCAAACAAGATTGGAGAAAAAATAACCAAAACTGTCGGAATTAATGAAGCCAAGCGACCGTCGGTAGCAATTTTTTTGTTAAGAAGCAGGCTGACACCTAAAATAAGACCAAGCATAACAATTACTCCGCCTAGCAAATTGCCAACAGATAGAGCTGTGGCCCGGTCAATTGTTGCGTTTATACCTACGGAAAGTTCGGGCAGACTGGTAATAAGTCCAAGTAAAATCCCAAACGCAAATAAGCGAACTTTTAAAACCGCACCCAAATACTTGATATTTTTTACAGTAAAATTCGCTGCCCAGCCAAGAGCGATAAATAATGATAAAAGTTTTAGAGCATCAAATAAAATAGACATAATTATAATTTTTCAATTCTTTTTTTGTAACAATCATCTATTTAAAACTATCCAATTTCAACGGTGCCCTGTCTGATTTGTCACGCATCAATGTTTTAATGATACTTCTCTTGCTTATGCCCAATACCAATAAAATTGTGGCGCTGATTATGCCGAAGAAAGTTATTATTCCGAAAAGAATGTTAAAACCGAATTTATCGGCTATTATAGCGCCTATTGCGGCACTTGATGCTGTGGCTATACCTACGCCAACATCTTCCAGCGACCATTCAAACCCAACAATTTTTTTATCTATGTGATTGGTAAAAATTATACGCCAAGCCGGAACCGCCATAGAGTAGGCGAGACCGTTAAAAATTTGTAATAAATATACATGCCATGGATGAGAGGATATCGTATAAAATAGCGGGATAATCGCGATTAAAAAAGTGCCGGCCACCATAAAAGAATATTCGTCTCGCTCGCCTTTTATTTTGTCCATCAATCGGCTGATCGGCATTACCATAAGAACTCTTGTGATCCAGTAACAAGCCACCGCGTAGCCGATCACTTCAATCCTGTTTTCGATATTTTCTAAAATAAATACCGCGAATATGGGTGCCAGTAGGCCGACCGCAAAGAAAAGAAAAAAATCAGAGAAGATTAAAAAACGAATTGTCCTACTCACTTTATTATTCATAGTTTATATTAATTGTTTATTTTATAAAATCGTTTTCTGAGCGACGAGAGGAGCGAGGAAAACACCATATACCCCCCTCTTAAAAAAATAAAAATAAAATTTGTTCATTATAGAAAAGTGTTAGGCGTTAGCCGTAAAAAGAAAAGCATATTTCATATAACTCTCATCTTTGCGAATGTTCGACTACATTACAAATATGAGTATATATATTATATATTTTTTAATAATGTTATAATAGTGTGTATAAAGTATGCAAAAAGAGTTAATTACGAAGTTTTTAAAATTATTAGAAATAAAAAGATATTCAAAAAGTACACAAAAGACTTATGTTCAAGCCATATCTCAGTTTTTACAATATTTTTCTAAAAAAGACCCTTCTGAGATAAATCATGAAGATATACTCAGATATGTGGAGCATAGAATTAAAGATAAAAATATAAGCATTTCTTCACAAAAGGGAATGGTTGGAGCTATAAAGTTATTTTATAAAAATATATATAATAAAAATTTAAGAATAGATTATATATATCCTGATAGGGCAGAATATAAATTACCAAAAGTTTTAGATATAGATGATATAAAAATTATTCTAAATTCAATAGAAAATTTAAAACATAAAACTATAATTTCTACAATATATAGTTGTGGAATGAGAATATCTGAGGCTATAAATTTAAAGATTGCAGATATAGATTCTAAAAGGATGATGATAAGAATAGAAAATAGTAAAGGAAATAAAGATAGAGAGGTGATGTTATCAGAAAAATTACTTTTATTATTAAGAGAATATTATAAAAAATATAAGCCTAAGATATATGTATTTGAAGGACAGTCAGGTGGTAAATATACAGCTCGTAGTGCAGAAAATATTTTTAAAAAAGGATTAGAGATATCTAAAATAAAAAAGTCTGCTAGTTTGCACACATTAAGACATTCTTATGCTACACATTTGATAGAGCAGGGTATAGACATAAGGATAGTACAAGAATTATTGGGACATAAAAATATTAAAACAACACAAATATATACACATATTACAGACATAAAAAAATTAAAAATAAAAAGCCCATTTGATAATTTATAATATCTATATTTTAATATTATCATCTATATTTACATTATTAAATATATCTTTATTTTCTAAAAGTATATTTTTTACTTCTTCTTTTTGGCCTTCATTTAATTTATTTAAATCAAAACTATTTAATTTATTTATTATTTCATTTATCTTATTATAGATATTATTTTTTTCTGCTTTTTGTACTGGGTCCCCTTCTATTTTTTTGATTTTTTCATTCAAAAATCTTCCAAGCATTATAAATATAAGTACTGCTGGGACTAAAAATGCAGCATCATCTATAAAATTTAATAGATTATAATATTTCAGTTTGAGATCTTCATACATTTCTCCATTTGTAATTTTTTTTGCGGTTTCTAAAAATTTATTTACCCATTTTTGTAATACATTTTTTTCTTCTTCAAAATATTTTGCGTGATTTGGATCTTCACTTTTCTTTTTTAATTCAGCATGTTCTTCTCTCGCTTCTTCATCATATCCAGTAATTTTTCTACTAACATTTTGTAATGCTTGCCCACCAAAAATAGCCATAGACGACGCTAATGCATATGCGGCAAAAATTCTTTTAAGAGTAGTTTTACTTTGTAGTAACCATTTTTCTTTTCTTGTCAAACCTCTTATATTTTCTATTTTTTTATCCTCTTGATTATTATTTGGATTTTGATTTATATTTTCTGGCATATATATAGATAAGTATAACTTATTTTTGAACTATTTTATATATGCCAAAAGACATAAAAGTGTAATAATCACAGAAAAAATATGCCATAGTGAATGATTAACATTGTATTTATATTTTTTATTTTTAAAATAAAAATAAAAAGAAATAATCACAAATAATAATGCTAATAAAAAATATGGTTGTTTGAAATTAGAAAGATAACATAAATATAGATTTGATAATATTAAAAGTGTTGCAGAAATCTGATCTATTATGTTAAATTTCTTTTCATTTTTAATATGATGTAAAGTTGAAAATATTATTACTAATAAAATTAATATAGAATGAAAATAAATATGATGATAGATTGATAGATAGAGTGGAATTATAAAAAATAAATTACTCCATGTTTTAAAATTTATGTTCATATGTTATTTATATAGATTTTATTATTTTATTAATTAAAAATAAATTAAAACTGTTTTTTATATCTCTTTATTTAACAACATTTCTATAAAATATTTTGTTGTAGGTAAAAAATCATATTTTGTTAATTCTGATAATGAAGCCCATTTTAAATTATTGATTTTAGGATCATTTAATTTTATGTCACCATTTAAATATAAACATTCATAACAAAATACAATCGCATGCATATCATAATCTTTATGTTTCCACATTTTTGAAACACTTTTTGGTATTAATTTTAAAATTTTTATATTTAAACCAGTTTCTTCTATTATCTCACGATCAAGTGTTTCTTCAAGACTTTCTCCAAATTCATTTGTGCCACCCGGAATATCCCATTTTAAATGTGCATCTGGCACATCAGGGTCAAGACGCTCACTAATTAAAAATTCATTGTTTTCATTTTTGATAAGACCTATGACAATTAATTTAGATTTTTGCATTTTTTTAATTTATTTT
>CAZYMY010000015.1:4618-11482 GCA_964648875.1 uncultured Candidatus Saccharibacteria bacterium
ACTATTATATTTTTTCTCTCACTTCTCTCTCCAACTTTTCTATCAATTCTTCTAAACTTAAATTAAATTTTTCACCTGATCTAGATTCAAGAGTAATTTTATTTTCTTCTATTTCTTTATTTCCAATTACTATCCAATATGGATATTTCATATCTTTCGCATATCTCACTTTTTTACCAAGGCCATCTTTAGAGTCTTCAAGCTCTACTCTGAAATTATTTCCTGTTCCATGAGCTTGTCGATTGGTTAATTTTTCAAAAATATTTTTTGAATATTCAAGATGCGCTTCTATATTTACAGGAATAATAGATAATTGAGTAGGGGAAAGCCAAAGAGGAAAATTGCCAGCTACATGCTCAATATATACAGATAAAAATCTTTCAAGACTTCCAGCTATTGCACAATGTATCATCACAGGCATTTTTCTTTCACCAGTATCACTCACATATTCTAATCCAAAATTTGTAGGTTGTATAAAATCTACTTGAATAGTGGCCACCTGATGTTCTCTACCTATTGCATCTTTTGCCATAAAGTCTATTTTTGGTCCATAAAAGGCTGCTTCACCAATTCCGTCTATAAAATTTTCTCCAACTTTTTTATTGATAATATTTTTTATTGCAGATTCTGCTTTATTCCAACTTTCTATATTTCCTTTAAATTTAGGATTATCATCTCTTCTACTAAATCGCACTCTTAAATCTTCAAAATGAAAAGCTTTATAAAAATTTACAATCATTTCCCATATATTTTCTACTTCTTCTTCTATTTGATTTTCCATACAAAATACATGCGCATCATCTTGTGTTATAGAAAGTACTCTTGATAGACCATTTAATTCACCAGATTGCTCATCACGATATACCATAGTAGTTTCAGAATATCTTATAGGAAGCTCTTTATAACTTCGTAATTCTGATGCGTAGATTTGTGCATGATGAGGACAATTCATAGGCTTCATACAAAGAAGACGACCATCTCTGGTATTTATTTTAAATAAATCTTCTTGATATTTTTCCCAATGACCAGATTTTTCATAAAGATCTTTTTTTGTGAGATGTGGAATTGTGACAGATCCATAATTGTATTTTGCTCTTAAACTTTGTACAAATTCATCAATTTTATTTCTGAGTATTGTTCCTCTTGGAGTCCAAAGTGGAAGTCCTGGACCTACTAAATCTGAAAATATAAAAAGTCCAAGTTCTTTTCCGAGTATTCTATGATCTCTTTTTTTTGCTTCTTCTAATCTATTTTCATATTCTTCTAATTCTTTTTTATTATTAAAAGCAAGACCATATACACGAGTTAGCATTTTATTTTTTTCATTTCCTCTCCAATATGCTCCTGCAGTATGAGTAATTTTAAAAGATTCTATATCAATATCTTTTATATTTTCAGCATGACCTCCACGACATAAATCTGTAAAATCATTTATAGTATAAAGTGTTATCTTTTCATCGCGATCTACAATTTCATTTATGAGTTCTGTTTTGTATTCATTATTTTTGAAAAATTCTAAAGCTTCTTCTTTAGAGATTTCTTTATGAGAAAAAGTTCCGCCAGATTTTATTTTTTCTTGCATAGCTTTTGTGATCTCTGCAAACTCTTCTATAGTATTTGGTATTTTATTATTTACAAAATCTATATCATAATAAAATCCTGTATCAATAGCAGGGCCAAGAGTGATTTTTATATCAGGATATTTTTTTATGAGTACATTTGCTAATACATGAGAAAGTGAATGTTTTTTCGCTTCCAATTCTTTTTGTAAAATTTCGTTTTCCATAAATGATTTTTATTAATTTGTTAATATTTAAATTATAGCAAAATTAACGACAAAAAGAAAAAGTCCCAAATCTCCAATTTTTTGCAAATTAAAAACCTCAGAATATACAAAAATGATTCTGAGGTTTTTTTTGACTACTTTTTAAAATATTATTTTATATTTGCAGTCAGTACTGGAGCTTTGATTTTTCCCTGTGGATTATAATCCAGTATTTTTATATCATCCATTGTAAATGAATCGATATCTTTTATTTTAGGATTTAACCAAAGCTTCGGGGCTTGATTTGGGATGCGTGTCAATTGCTCTTTTACTTGCTCTATATGTGCTTCATATACATGATAGTCATTGAGTGTGATAATTAATTCATCAGGCTCCATATCACATACTTGTGCTATCTTGTGTGTTAACAAAGCATAGCTTGCAATATTAAATGGTACACCCAAAAATATATCACAACTTCTCTGATTCATATGAAGAGACAAATGAAATTTTCCTTTTTTATCTTTTCTTACAAAACATTGAAAGTCAGTATGACAAGCAGGCAATGCCATGTCATCAAGTTCAGATGTAACCCAAGCAGTCACGCGAGCGTATCTGCCTGTGTAATCTGATTTTAGTTTTTTGATCAGATCAGCTATCTGGTCTATGGATTCTACTTTGTACTTATCATCCACCCAGTATTTACTACCAGGACCAGGAGCGAAATTCGTCTTGAAATATCTCATATACTCAGGCATTTCAGCGTGACCCGGAATAAAAGTGTGCTTCTTCAGATCGCGCCAATTCGCGCCATATATACGACCACAATCTCCTTCAAACTGTGCTTTGCTTCGCTTTTTGAAATTTTCTGCATCACCAACCCACATTTGGGTTAATTTTTTACGATAAATTTCTTCAAGGCGTTTGATAGACATTCTACCGCGGATTTCTCCGCGTTCAGTATTTGGTTTTTGTCCTCCTTCGAGGAACCAAAGCAGTTCGGCTTTAATTAAATCAAAGTTTACTTCTTTTGTGGTTAACAAAGGAAATCCTTTTTTCAAGTCAAAGCGCATAGTGTGTACGAAGTCAGCAAACGTGACTCCGTTCCTTGTTTCTCTACGATCACCATTTTTCAATAAATGATCCATCGCTGATAAATATGGCTTTTCCCAGCCAAAATTCTTTTCCATAGCTAATTGTTTTTAATGAACGTTAATATATATTTTGTTTATATTCTAAGTTTATCCTATCAAATCTCCGATTTTTTGCAAATTATGCTTTTTATTTTATATATTTTTAAAAATGCTATAATATATTTACAAAATAATACAAATATATGTCTACAACTTTGATAATTTTAATAATAGTGGGTGTTTTGATTTTAATAGCAATTGGTATTTATAATAAATTAATAACAAAAAAGATTCGTGTAAAAAATGCTTGGGCAGATATTGAGGTGCAACTCAAAAGACGATTCGATCTTATACCAAATCTTTTAAATACAGTAAAAGGTGCTGCAAATTTTGAATCTTCAACTTTAGAAAAAGTGACAGAAGCTAGAAATTCTGCTATGACTGCTATGAGTGGCGGAAATAAAGATGAAATATTAAAAACAGAAAATGAATTATCAGGTACTCTCAAATCTCTTTTTGCTTTATCGGAAAATTATCCAGATCTTAAAGCCACAAGCAATTTTGCTTCACTTCAATCAGAGTTGTCTGATACAGAAGACAAGATAATGTCAGCAAGGAGATTTTACAATAATACAGTCACAGATTATAATACTGCTATAGCTACATTTCCAACAAATATATTAGCTTCAATGTTTAAATTTAAAGAAGAAGAAATGTTTAAACTTGGAGAAAATGAAGACTCAGCTAGAAATCCTATAGAAGTAAAGTTTTAAAAAGTATGATAGAAGGTAAAAGAAATTTTAAAAAAGAAATAAAAAATAAAGAAAAAGAAATTTATTTTCTAAAGAATGGGCAGAAATGTATGCTTTTAGATGGCTCTCTAGAAAAGATAGAAGGTAATAAAAGAATTTATCAAGTTTTAGATTCTTTTAATAAAGTAATTTCAACAGTTACTGAAATATTTCAGGATGATAAATGGAGGTCTTTTGATTTCGAACTTACAAAAGAAAAACGAATAAAAAAGGAGACATATTTTGATTTGTCTGAAGGTGAAGAAGAAAGTGATTTTATAAAATTATCCAAAGTGGAAAAAGAAAAGTATTTTTTGGAAGCTATACATCAATTTTTAGTAGATAAAATAGGGAAAGAATTTATTGAGGTAGGTTTTAGTAATTCAGATTTAGATTATTTATTGGAAGCTCTTGATAAATTACCAAAATCTGATAAAGAATTATTTTTGAGTTTACCTTACGATTTAAGAATTAAAAAATATAAAGAATATTTTGAAGAATTAGAAAAAGGTAGAGATAGTAAAGATATAATAGATGAATTAATTTCTTTTGTATGTGATAGAAAAGAAAAATATCATATAGGATATCATACTAGTGCAGACAGGATACCTTTAGATTTTAAGACTGGTGAATGGAATGTTATTGGTACAGAAAAAGATCATAGAAATGATGATTTGTTAATGGCGTATTATTCTCTTAATTTTAGAGATTTATATAACGGTGGAAAAATAAAAAAATATTTATATCTTGTAAGAGCAGATCTTACTCGACATTATAGAGATAATAATTTGGCATGGGGAAGAAGTTATACATTGCCTATAATTGAAGAGATAAATATGGACGATGTCAGGAGAAAATTATATTTTAAAAAATCTGAAAAATAAAAAAGCGCCATATCATTCCTTTTTGGCGCTTTTGTTTTTTTTAGATCTGTTATCTATGGATTTTTTAATCGCTGTAGATATTGCTTCCTGAGTTCTTTTTACAGCTAAGCGATCAGACCTAATCATTTTTTGATTTTTCATTTCATTTTTTTAACTAATAGCATTATATATTATATATTCTATTTTGTCAAATCTACTTTTATAGATTTTATATTAATAAAAACACTCATTTATGCTATAATTCATATACAAAATAAATTTATGTCAACACAAAGTGGAAAATCTTTATATCAAATACGCTCTAATAATGTATTAAAAACTTGGCTTTTTATGTCTTTATTTATAGCTATATTTGCAGGATTGGGATTGGTATTGGCTTATTATTATCAAAATGTAAATATATTTTATATAGCACTTATATTTTCTATTGCTATGAATATTTTTTCTTATTGGTATTCAGATAAAGTAGCGCTTTCCATGTCTCATGCAAGAGAGATAACAAAAAATGATTATACAGAATTTTGGAATGTGGCGGAAAATCTTTCTATAGCAGGTGGTATAGCTATGCCAAGACTTTATGTGATAGATGATCCGATACCAAATGCTTTTGCCACAGGTAGAAATGAAAAACATTCTGCTATTGCTGCGACTACAGGTCTTCTTTCTATGCTCAGTAAAAGTGAGCTTGAAGGCGTAGTGGCACATGAGATAAGTCATATAAGAAATAAAGATATATTGATAGCTACAATAGTAGTGATAATGGTATCTGCGATTTCTATGTTAGTACATATATTCAGTTTTTCTTCTCATGGAGAAAAAAGAGAATCCGGCGGATTGCTTACAATTATTTCTATACTCGCAATTATTTTAGCTCCAATAGCTGCTACTATTATACAGCTTGCAATTTCTAGAAAAAGAGAATTTTTAGCAGACGCATCTGGTGCAATACTCACAAGATATCCAGAAGGTCTTGCCTCAGCTCTTCAAAAAATTTCTCAATTCAAGCAACCTCTCATAAATGCAAAAGAGGCTACGGCACATCTTTATATAGTAAATCCATTCGGTCTAAGCTTTCAAGGGGATAATGAAGAAGAAAAAATTTCTTGGATTTCAAGACTTTTTATGACTCATCCACCAACAAATGAGAGAATAAAAGCACTTCTTAATATACAGTAAAAATATTAGAAAAATAGCTAAATAAAATATATAGATAAAATATATAAATAAAAAATAAATGATTTTTTATAAAAAGAATAAAAATATATAAAAACATGTTTAAAGATAAAATTATGAAAAATAAAATTAAAAAATTAATTAATTTTCTATTTTTAGCTTTTTTGATTTTTTATTTTATCACTATGCTTTTACACGCAAGAGAAATAGATATAAATCTTTTTGGCATAACATTATTTATATTAGGCATTATACTTGCGATATTGGCACATGCTAAGAAAAATTATATTACTATAGTACTGATATTGGTACATATGAGTATAGAGTGGTTTGAATGGTCACAAAGCTCATTTTCTATATCAGAAGCTATTTTAAATTTTGGTCATATACTTATGGATTTTGTATTTTTGACTCATGAGCTCACTGCACATCTAAGAAAACATAGATATAAAATATTAGCCACAGTATCTTTTATTTTAATTTCTATATTTGGATTTAGTAAATATTTTTTGACAGGAAATGAGACTGTGGAAAATATAGTCACTACTATAGAGCCATTTGTGATAGGTGGAGTACTTGGATGTATCTCATCTCATCTTTTCTATCATATAAAAAAGTTTTTTACAAAAGAAAAATGTTGTGAGCATTAAAGATTTAAATTTATAAAAATTAAAAGGCCTCGCAAGGCCTTGGTTAAAACTAAAATTTAAAATTACGAAAAATTTTCTTCTTCAAGATCATACCCTTCTAAGAGTAATCCTTTTTGAAAAGGATTAAAATCATAATCACTTAGAGGTATTTTATATCTTGTATTTTCTATTATCCCAGACATGGTCAAGATAGGATCATCCTTTATCGTCTCAGGGATAAAAAAAACAGTTTTACCTGCTATGTTTTTATCGGGACAACTTTCTTTGATCTTCGCTAAAAATTGATTTGTGTCTTTTAAATTCATTTTAATTTAGTTTTAAAATGTTAATACTATCACCCAGTTACCTTTGAAATAGAACACTAATTAAAATATAATTAGAATCTATGAAAATAAATAAAACTAATAATAAAGATAAAAACAAAAGAAGTTTTAAACATTTAAGTTATGAAGAGAGAGTGACAATTGA
>CAZYMY010000016.1:0-11201 GCA_964648875.1 uncultured Candidatus Saccharibacteria bacterium
GCTGTAGATAAATATGGTAAAGAAAAAAGTAAAATATTAGAAATCGGACATTAAAATGTTTTAATTTCCATGTTATAATTTTCATATAACTCAAATATAAATATATGGCATTTAAAAAGAAAGTTGTAAAAGCAAAAAAAGTTGTTGCGAACAAAGATCTATCAGATAAAAGTGAAACTAATGCATCAAAAAGACTCGGTGCAGATGAACTTTTAAAAGAAATACAAAATAAATTTGGTGAAGGAGCGATAATGAAGCTCGGTGATACTACAAAAGTAGATGTCGGAGCTGTACCTACTGGATCTATTGGATTAGATTTTGCTCTTGGTGTCGGAGGACTTCCAAGAGGAAGAATAATTGAAATATTTGGTCCAGAATCTTCAGGTAAAACTACTCTTACACTTCATGTGATAGCAGAAGCTCAAAAAATGGGAGGCACTTGTGCATTTATAGATGCAGAACATGCAATGGATCCAGAATATGCGAGAAAGCTTGGAATAAAAATAAATGAACTTCTTATTTCTCAGCCAGACAATGGAGAGCAAGCTCTTGATATCGCAGAGACTCTTGTACGATCTGGAAAAATAGATGTACTTGTAATAGACTCTGTAGCAGCCCTCACTCCACAAGCAGAAATTGAAGGAGACATGTCTCAAGCGCATGTTGGTAGACAAGCAAGACTTATGAGTCAAGCATTGCGAAAGCTCACAGCGATAGCCCATAAATCAAAAACTGTGATTATTTTTATAAATCAAATAAGAATGCAAATTGGTATCATGTTTGGCAATCCTGAGACTACTCCAGGAGGAAAAGCTTTAAAATTTTATTCATCAGTAAGACTTGATATTCGCAAAACAGCACAAATCAAAAAAGGAGAAGAAGTACTTGGTGCTCGCACAAAAGTAAAAGTTGTAAAAAATAAAGTAGCATCGCCTTTCAAATCTACAGAATTTGATATTATGTATGGTGAAGGTATATCAAAAGAAGGAGAATTACTTGCTCTTGGAGAAAAATTTAAATTAGTCACAAAATCTGGTACTTCATACAGCTTTGGAGAAGAAAAACTTGGTAGAGGCTATGATGCATCAAGGACTTTCTTAAAAGAAAATACTAAAATATCAAAAGATCTGGAAAAACAAATTAGAAAAAATCTTGAAAATGGTGGTCTTGATTTCTCTCCAGAAAAACATGAAATAGGAGAAGACGATACTCCAGAGGAGTAAAATATATTTTGTCTTGAACTAAGATTTTCTTGATTAAAACTCAAATTAAAATTCAAATTTTATAAAATGAATTTCTATATAAATATAAATTTGTATTTTAATCTGTATTTCATCATGTAAATCGTGGTTCAGATTTTATTAGGGTTTTATATAAATTAAAATAAAAAATATAAAAATTATATATTTCTCTTTTACTTCATTTTTCTCCCCTATTCAAAATATCCTTATTTTATAAGGGTATTTTTGATGTGATAAAGAGAATCTTGTATTTTGTCAATAAAATGCTTGACAAAAAATCTGTATGTGATAAGATATGTTCAGAAATCTGGCAAAGCGCTATGCCCTATTACCAGATTTGAGAATAAATATAATAAAACGTACACCGAAATTAAAAAAGAAAAAACTAGGTATCCCTATCCGAAAGTCAAATGGCAGACTTTAGGTCAGAATAAATTCTGAAAAATAGGGATTGGTAAAATCAAAAAAATTATTTTTATTTTATTATTTTTATTTAGAAAAAAAGCCGATTCGCCACCAACGCCGCAACCGACCCGACTCTTATTATAAGAGTGGGATACAATTGGCAAAACTGGTGGCAAAAAATCCTGCGCAGCGAAATTAAAAATCCGCAGGTAAAAGTCCTTCCGGGGATGCCTAAATAGCCAAGGGCGGTAAAAAGAACCGGAATGGACAAAAGGGAATCCTACCCTCCACTTTGGATAATTAAATCCAGAAAAAAAGTGGTAAGCAGAGGCTAAAACCTCTCACCTTTAGGTTAAAAAGGAAAGTGCCAGCCGATCACAATTGTGATCGGCTTTTTTTTGCATTATCCCCTATTCTGTGTTATATTTCTAAAGTTCTTGATTAAACCAAAAATAAATAATGAATACTTAAATATCTATTTATATTTTTGACACAAGAAATTTAAATAAATTAAATAAATATGAAAAAAACTATACAAAATAATATAGTTCTTGATGACTATACAAAAATGATTTTAGAAAAAGTATCACCTATAAAAGAAGATGATATAGTAGAAGGTCCCGTACTAGCTATCACAAATACAGCAGTATATGTAGATCTTGGACCAATAGGTACAGGTATAATATATGGTATCGAATATATAAATGCTCGTGATCTTATAAAAAAGACAAATATAGGAGATATAATATCAGCGAAAGTCATATTGAGAGAAGACAAAAATGGATATATTGATCTTTCATTAAAAGAAGCAAAACATGCTCTCATTTGGAGTGAAGCAGAATCTCTATTAAAAGAGAAAAGAGTATTATCACTTGTAGTAAAAGAAGCAAATAAAGGAGGACTTATAATGGATTGGAATGGTATAAATGGATTTTTGCCTTCTTCTCAATTAAAAGGAGAAAATTATCCTAAAGTCACAGATGGCGCTAAAGATCAAATACTTGTAGAATTAAAAAGATTAATTGGAAAAAGAATACCAGTATCTATAATTGCAGCACTTCCAAAAGAAGGAAAACTTATATTCACAGAATCTACAGATGCTATATCAGTAGATGATAAATCAGAATCAAAAGGAGATAAAAAACAAAATACAAAAGAAAAGAAAGATTCAAAAAATGTAGCAAAAATAGTTACAAAATATAATATCGGTGATCAATTAGAAGGTGTTGTCACAGGAGTAGTAGATTTTGGAATATTTGTAAAAATAGATAATGAAATAGAAGGACTTATACATAAAAGTGAAATCGATTGGGGCCTTGTAGAAAATACAAAAGATTATGCAAAAATTGGAGACACTGTAAAAGTAGAAGTAATAGAAATAAAAGATGACAAGATTTCTCTATCAATGAAAAAATTAAGAGAAAATCCTTGGGTATCTGCAAATAAAAAATACAATAAAGGAGATTCTGTAGATGGAGTAGTGATCAGATTCAATAGACACGGAGCACTTGTATCAATAGAAGAAGGAGTGGCAGGTCTTGTACATATTTCTGATTTTGATTCGGAAGATAAAATGAAAGAAGCTCTTTCACTTGGTAAAATATATAAATTTGAAATTACTTTATTTGATGGAAAAGAAGGTAAAATGACTTTGACTTTAAAAAAGTAAAAGTAAATTAAAAATACAAAAACAAAAATCTAGTTGACAAAACTAGATTTTTTGTTATATTTAAAATCCAATTGTACCTTAAATTAAATGAAATGAAAAAAAACAAAAATTATCAAAATGTCATACCTGTAATAGAGAGCAGTTATGATGTATTATTTGGACAAAAAATCTATATTTCTGGTATAAATATAATATCAGAAAATGAAAAAAACATTATAGACAGGAAAGAAAAGAGATATAGAAAAAAATGATTTTTTTGTCCAAAAAAAGGCCACTTGATTGTGGCTTATTTTTTTATTTTGCTTTTATTTTATTTTTACTTTGTATTTAAAATATTTTCAAGTAATATTAAAATTCTTTCTAAAAAGTTTTTATCACTTAAAATCTCTTTTTCTTCGGCTTTAAACTTGCCGAGTACATATTCTCTCACAATATCTCCATGTGGAGGAATCAAATTATCTTTTCCTGTCCCCTTTGGCGCAATACCAATTCTTATTCTCCAAAAATCTTTTGTATTAAAATTTTCTATAATATTTTTTACACCATTATGACCGCCGTCACTATTTCCAAAAGATATTTTTATTCTGCCTATCTCAAGATCTTTATCATCATATACCACTATAATATTTTTAATACATTCTTGCATTTTCTCCCCTTTCCTTTGGAAAGGGGTTGGGGGATAGGACTTTTTTAAATACTCCCCAGACTCATTCATATAGCAATCTGGTAAAAATATATCTATATCATATTTTATTAAAATATTATTAAAATTTTCATCTTTCTTTAATAAATCAATTACAAATCTACCAGCATTATGTCTAGTTTCTTTATATTTTTTATCTGAATTACCGAGAGGAAAAAGTAAATATTTCATGTTTTATTTTTATTTTTTAAATAATATATAAATTATAGCAAAATATTTGCGCAAAATCGACCGAGCATGTTATAATCTTGTTAAGTTTAAAACTTTTTAAGTATGAATATCAACTTATCCGAACTCATAAATAACTTCATCGGCGACACTGTAAGCAATCCATATAGTCTATTACTCACTCTTTTGATGATAATATTTATGCTTATGCTATTCATAGCTACTTTTTCTACAAGCACTAGACACAATCTTATAAAATGGAAAATATTAGAAAAAGAAGAGTCTCCGGGTAAATTATTATTATTGATTATAATAATATTGATTATAATAAAATTGATTCAAGCTTTTGTGATGCAACCATTTCTTGTAGATGGCGGGTCTATGTTACCAAATTTAAAATCTGGAGAATTGCTAATAATAGATAAATTAAATTTTGATAAAGACAATTTACAAAGAGGAGATGTGATAGTTTTTAGACATGTAAAAAATGATAGATTTGATGGTAAATTTTTTATAAAAAGATTAATAGGTTTACCAGGAGATAAAGTAATAGTAGAAAATGGTGTCACTACAATTTACAATAATGAAAATCCAAACGGTATGACACTTGATGAAAGCTTTATAAAAAGTGTAGACATGAGTAAAAATATAAATATTTCTTTAAAGGAAGATCAATATTTAGCTTTTGGTGACAATAGAAGAGAAAGCTATGATTCTAGAACTTGGGGAGTAATTTATAAAAAAGATATTTCAGGAAAAGCTGTGTTTAGGATATTTCCTTTTAACAAAATAAAAGCAAATCCTGGTGCTGTAGATATAAATTTTATTAGTAATTAAAAATATAAAGACTATAAATAGATTGTCTAAAAAATTGTTTAAAAATATGAAAAAGAAAGAAATTTTAAATACTAAAAATAAAGAACCAATAATATCATTAAAAGGTATGAGTGATATTTTTGGAGAAAGATATTATCAATATCAAGGTATGTTTGAAAAAGCTCAAGAGATAGCTGTATATTATGGATTTAAACCAATAGAGACTCCTTCTCTTGAAAAAGAAGAAGTGTTTATACGAACTGTCGGAGAAAACACAGATATAGTAGAAAAAGAAATTTATAATTTCAAAACAAAAGGAGGAGACAAAGTTGCACTTCGCCCAGAATATACTGCTGCCATCATGAGAAGTTATATAGAAAATGGTATGAATAATTTACCTCAGCCAATTATGTTTTATAGTTTTGGTCCAGTTTGGAGACATGACAATCCACAAAAAGGAAGATTGAGAGAATTTAGACAATTCAATTTAGAGATTTTAGGTACAGAAAAATCTATAGCTGATGCACTCATCATAAGGACACTTATGACTATTTTAAAAGAATATGGTTTTGATAATCTTATAATAGATATAAATAGCATGGGAGATAAAGATGATAGAGCTGTATTTACTAGAGAATTAGTCTCTTATTATAAAAAACATTTAAATAAAATTTGTAGAGATTGCCAAGCAAGGATAAATACGAATCCCCTTCGCTTACTCGATTGTAAAAATGAAGAATGTCAAAAATATAAAGAGCTTGCTCCCGCATCTATAAATTATTTGAGTACAGACTCAAAAAAACATTTTAAAGAAGTACTTCAATATTTAGAAGAAATGGGTATAGACTATAGAATAAACAATTGCCTTGTGCGTGGTTTAAATTATTATACACATACAGTATTTGAAGTTATCAAAATAGAAAAAGAAATAGATGAAAATGGTATAGAATTAGAAAATGGAAAAGAAAAAGAGCTTACAATCACTGGAGGCGGTAGATACAATTATCTTGCAAGAGAGCTTGGAAGTAAAAAAGATATATCCGCAGTAGGAGCAGCGCTTGGTATTGATAGGATTATGATGTTTAAAGAATGTAAACATTTAGAACCAAAAATAATGAAAAAACCAAAAATATATTTCTTACAACTTGGTTTCGAAGCAAAATTAAAATCTTTGACAATAATGGAAATATTAAGAGAAAATAAAATACCTATTTATCAAACTCTTTCAAAAGAATCTCTATCAGTGCAACTCGCAAATGCTGATAAAATTGGTACACCATATTGTATTATATTTGGACAAAAAGAAGCTATGGATGGTACAGTCATAGTAAGGGATATGAAAACTAGATCTCAAGAAACTATATCAATAGAAAAACTTTCTGAATATTTAAAAAAGTTGAAATAAATTTTATTTTGTTTTTTCATTAATTTATGTTATTATTTATCTGTTAATATATATGGCAAATACAAATATAAAAGTAAATAAAAAAGAAAAAGAAGGATCTCTTGCTGTACTTCATAAATTTCAAAAGAAAGTACAAGAAAGTGGTATTCTTCCAAAAGTTAGAAGTAAAAGATACAATGCTCGTCCAGAGTCAAAAGCAAAAGTAAAAAAAGGTAAAATCAAAAAATTAAAATCTGGCGCAAAATATGACGATTTAAAAAGAATGGGCAAACTTGTAAAAAAGACTAGAAAATAATGTTACTTGAAAGTAAAAACTTAATAGTAAGAAGAGAGAAAGGGCTTATTGATGAGGCTCTTTTTCTTAGTATAAAAAATATTAAAAAAGAAATATTAAAAGAAAAATATAATTTATCTATAAATTTTGTATCCCCTATTATTGCCCAAGATTTAAATAAAAAATATAGAAAAAAAAATTATATTCCAAATATTTTATCTTTTCCATTATCTGAAAAAGAAGGAGAGATTTTTATATGTTTATCTGTCGCCAGAAAAGAAGCTAAAAAATTTTCTCTTAATTATAAAGATTTTTTAAAACTACTTTTAATACATGGTTGTATACATCTATCTGGATATGAACATGGAGAAGAAATGGAAAAGTTGGAAGAGAAATTATTTAAAAAATTGTGTTAAAATATAATAATGAAAAAAGAAAAATGTCATTTCATAATTGGAATAGATATAGGTAGCAACACAACAAAAGTATGTGCTGTATCACATTTTGAAAAGAATTTACACAATCCTGAGCTTATAGAATTGCAAGAAGTAAATACCGAGGGCGTATATAGAGGAAATATTGTAAATGAAAAAGAATTAGCAAACACAATATATAAAGCTATAAATTCTTTTAAAAGTGATGTATTTAAAAAGAAAACACATATAATACTTTCTCTAAATGCTTCCAGCATAAATAGTGGCACAAATACTACATCTATAATAAACTCAAGTATAAATAATGAAGTCACAAGACTTGATTTAGAGAGATTAGAAAAAGAAGCTCAAATATCTGTAGCAAATATTAAAAATAAAAGACTTATACATACTATACCAATAAAATATAAAATAGATCATAATGAAGTATATGGATTGCCTCTTGGTATGTTTGGAAAAAGAATAGAAGGAAAATTTTTATTTGTATTTTGTCCTACTCTTTATATAGAAAAATTAGAATCAATTATAAAAGAAATAAAATTGAATATAGAAGATTTATTAGTCGGAACATTTGCTGAAGGTATAACTTTATTAAATAAAAAACAAAGAGTAGCAGGTACAGCTCTTGTAAATATCGGACATTCTACTACTAGTATGCTTGTATATGAAAACAATAATACTATATATACTTCTGTATTGGGAGTCGGTAGCAATGATATCACAAATGATATAGCACTCGGACTTCAAGTATCACTTGAAGATGCTGAAAAAATAAAATTAGGAGAAAGTGATTTGTCTTTCTCAAAAAGAAAATTAGAAGAAATAATAGAAGCAAGAATAGAATTTATAGCAGAAAAAATAAATCAAGAATTAGATAAAATAAACAGAAGAGAATTATTACCAGGAGGTATAGTATTGACTGGCAATGGTAGTAAATTGGTAAAAATAGATTATTTATTAAAAAATTATTTAAAATTACCAATAAAATTTGCAAATGAAGAAATTAGAAATTTTTCAGATGGACAAATAGAAGATTCTGCCTATGCAAGAGTTTATGGATTAACATTTTTAGCACCAATTGTATCTTCAGAATATAGAATAGATAATTTTTTCAAAAATATATTAAAAAATATTACTACATTTTTAAAAAAACTTTTACCTTAATTAAATAAGGACACAGAAAATATACTCTGACAACTCTTTGCATTTTTTTTTGTTGAGTGATATACTTTTTTTACCTAACGAGAATAAGAAATATGACTAAAACATTACCTGAAATTCAAAGTTTTGCAAGAATAAAAGTTATCGGTGTTGGTGGTTCTGGCAAAGGAGCTATAAATCATATGATTAGCTCAAATCTAAAAGGAATAGATTTTATAGCGATGAATACTGATACTCAAGATTTACACAATTGTCTAGCTAGTAAAAAAATTCATCTTGGAAAGAATCTTACCAAAGGTCTTGGTGCTGGTATGGACCCAGATGTTGGTAGAAGAAGTGCAGAAGAGACAAAAGAAGAAATACAAGATGTGGTAAAAGGTGCTGATATTGTTTTCATCGCATGTGGTATGGGTGGTGGTACAGCTACAGGCGCCGCTCCTGTTATTGCAAAATGTGCAAAAGAAGAAGGTATACTCACTGTAGCCATTGTCACAAAACCATTTTTCTTTGAAGGACAAAGAAGAACAAACATAGCAGAAGCAGGACTTGTAGAATTGGAAAAAGAAGTAGATGCACTCATAGTTGTACCAAATGATAGATTACTTTCTATAATAGATAGAAATATGTCTGTAAAAGATGCTTTTAAAATGGTAGATGAAGTTTTAAAGCAAGCTGTAGATGGTATTGCAGATATAATAAAAACTGCAGGTACTATAAATCTAGACTTTGCAGACATAAAAAGAGTATTGAAAGATTCTGGTACAGCTCTTATCGGTATTGGCTCTGCTAGTGGCGAAAATAGGGCTATGGAGGCCGCAAAATCTGCCATATCATCACCTTTACTGGATGTTTCTATACATGGAGCAAAAGGCCTTCTTTATGCAGTATATGGAAATGATAATCTTTCAATGTTTGAAGTGTCAGAAGCTGCAAAGATAATAACAGAGTCAGTAGACAAAGATGCTACTATTATATTTGGTATTGTAAATACAGACAATTTAAAGAAAGATGAAATAAAAATAGTAGTAATAGCTACAAAATTCCCATCAAATTATAGAAATCCTTTTAATAAGACAAGTGCTGCAGTATATATAAATTTAGAATCTGAAAAGATGAAACTTGATAGTGTATTTGATGAGAAAAAAATAATCAAAGGCGTAGAAGAAAAAAATGATAAAACAAATGATGATAAAAAAATAAAATTTAAAGAAGAAAAAGATAATACAGATTTAAAAGAAGCTATATCATCTGCGATAAAAAATAAAAAAGAGCAAAATTTGCAAGAAGATGAAGAAAAAATAAAAATAAAAAGAGAGCTTCATAATGAGCTTGATGAAGACAATTTACTTGATATAAAAAAAATGAGAATGATGAAAGATTCTGATACAGAAAAAAATGCTATTTTTCTAGAAGAAGATACAGAAGAAGACGATGATTGGAGTATGTTGCCACCTTTTTTAAGAAAAAAGAAATAAAAAATAAAAACCACTATCTATCATGAAGTGGTTTTTATTTTTATGATTTATTATCAGGAGTCTCATCTATTGGAAAAAGATTTTTAAAATGCTCTCTTTGTATATTTAATTTTTTTCTTTTTTCAAGCCAATTTTTTATATTAAAATTTTTTATATTAAAATTAGAAACAAATTTTTTAGCATTTTTAGCTTCAATAGCTTTATTTGCTAATTTCTTTTTTTCTAAATTTTTTATAGCGATATTTCTTACTTCTGCAGATGCTACATTTCTAGTGCCTATTTTGAGAGCTGTCTCACCTGCTCCGACAAGTAATCTATCAGCGCCAAGAGTAGCAACATCAAGTGCTGCACCACCTACTCCAAATACAGCTTTTACTATTCTTTCATTTTTTGATAAATCTTTTTTTGTATAAGATTCTTTTCCTTTTACAGCATCTTTTATATCAAGAGCTGATCCGAGAAATGGCACAAAGCTTGCAGCATTTCTTTTAATAGAAGATATTTTACTTATTTTCTTTTTATTATTTAAAAGGTATTTTTCATCTTCTATTTTCATCTCGTCTTTATTTTGTTTCAATTCTTCTATGAAAGCAAACTCTTTTTCTTCTCTATCTTTTGCATCTAATATTCCCCTTTTTTCTTGATCTTCCTTTTTAGTTTCCAATTCTTCTTTCATAAAATTTATATTTTATATATATTTAATATTATTTTAACATAATAAATAATCATAAAAATAGAAAAATCTAAAACTTGACAAATAAATTTAATTTTTGTAGTATATATTTAGAAAGTTCTAAAATATTAACAAATTTATAAATTAAAAAATGAAAACAGTATTTTTTCTTATTGATTTAATTGATGCTATCAATTTCTACGAAAGTAAAATTAGAAATATGATTATGCTATTACGCTATAATTTTTATTTTACAGACAACATGTCTACAGATCCAGAATCGCGTATAAAACCAAAATGGCACAGTATAAAAGAAATCAAAATAAACGGAAAACTCTTTCAGCTTCTCGGTTTTAAGAAAAATAGTAAAATATTTAAAAAAGAGCAATATGTTGATCCTGAGATACTGATTTATCTTGATGTTCCTGGGGATTTAAAATTGTGGATTAGTTATGATATAAACAATGACAAAGTCATCATATCCCATAATGCTCAATTATATAAAGAAGAATCGGTTGTTGGAAAAATATTTCATAATTCTGGTATAATTGAATATTTTAAATATGGAAATCCGTTGATTATTCAGTATGAAAATTTCAAGACCATATTACCAGATCTAGCTGGAAAACTATTGATTTTTTCTACAAAATATAAAGAGGTTCTGTCTGACATAGATTCTGATCTATGTCTTGAAAAATATAAAAAGCTATTTGAGTAAGAATAAAAAAGCAGGGATTCCCTGCTTTTTCTTTTTATCTATTTGATATGATATATTAT
>CAZYMY010000017.1:0-6831 GCA_964648875.1 uncultured Candidatus Saccharibacteria bacterium
ACACTCTTATTATTTCCACCAATATTCCAAATATCAACTTCATCTAATGGATCAAAGTTTTTCCAATCATAAATTGTAGCGACTCCAGATTTTGTATCTATTACCCACATTTTTCTACTTTTTCCATCAAGATCTTCTACATTTAAATTTGCTTCACCGAGAGTTTCTATTAGTTTTTTATATGAAGTCTTTATCTCTCCTTGATAGCAAGTACCTTGTATCTTTTCTATAAATTTATTCATAAAATTTTTAATATTATTTAAATTATAAATAAATTATATCATGATATATTTCATGACCACACTACAATAATAAGATCAAATTAATTTTCTTATATGTATATCTATGATGATATTTAAATTCATGTAGAAAAGAGAAGGGGGTGATAAGAGATAAATAAGATGGTATACTTTAGTAAGTAATACTAAATCTTAACCTGTTGATAAACATTTGCAATATTTTTATAATTTGCTATTATAAAAATACGAGTAAAATCGTCCTACCCGTGGATTCGGGAATACGATCCGTAAAAACCTAGTCTTATGACTAGGTTTTTACTTTTATTCTAGTTATATATTTTTTGATTTGTTGTGCGTTTATTACTTGATTTGATATATCTTTTAATTCTTTTACAACATTTCCACCTTTTATTAAAATAATTTTTTTACCTTTATTTTTTAAATATCTTAATAAATGTACAAAATCTGCATCTCCGGAAAATAGGCATATTGTGTCATATTCATTTATTATTTTTATTGCATCTACAGATATCTCTACATCAAAATTACATTTATCGATAAATACATATTCTTTACCAATTTTATCAGTAAACATTTGTCTAGTATTTAGTTTTTTATCTTCCGTAGTCAAATAATGCTTTATCTTTTGTACTCTTTTTGTAAAAACTTTTCTTTTATTAAAGACATTTTGCATTTTTTGTATAAAATATAAAGAATTTTTTTCTTCTTTTATTCCATAATATATTCTAGTATTATCAGATATAATATCGCAAAAGTTTTTTAAAAGTTCTAAATCAATTTGTATCTTTTCATTGTCTTTTAATCTTATAAAATCATATGTCTGTTTATCTTCTTCAAACCAATAATTAACATTACCAAAATCTATAATTATAGCTATTCTGCCATAAAAATCTTTTTCTATATTTAATTCTTTTAAAATTAGATCGTTTTTTAGATCTTCTAAATTCATATTACTATAATTATATCATCTTAATTATACAAATATTGTCAAATTTTGAATTTTCATATTGTAATATGATAGAATAGATTTATGAAAAAAATATTTATCACAAGACAAATACCAGAAAATGGTATAAATTTACTTAAAGAAAAAGGATATGAAGTCACAATTGGTGACACGAAAACTCCTCCAACACAAGAAGAAATTATGGAGCAAATAAAAGATAAAAATTATGATGCTATAGTCACTCTTTTGACTGACAAGATAGATGGTAAAATATTTGATGCTAGTCCAAATACAAAAATTTTTGCAAATTATGCCATTGGCTATGACAATATCGATATAGAAGAAGCGAATAATAGAAATATCTGTATCACAAATACTTCCGGAGACTATGTTAGCGGCATAGCAGAACATACAATAGGTCTATTGCTCGCTCTTATGGCAAAACTCATTTCTGCTGATAAATTTATGCGTGAAGGAAAATATACAGGATGGGATCCAATGATATTTATAGGAGATAAACTTGAAGGAAAAACTGTTGGTATAATAGGTACAGGGCGTATAGGTGAGCAATTGGCAAGAAAGCTTTATAATGGTTTCGGTGTCAAAATAATTTATTTTGATGTAAAGAGAAATGAAAATATAGAAAAAGATTGCAATGCACAATTTATAGATTCTGTAGATGAAGCACTTGCAATGTCTGATATAGTTAGTATACATGTACCTCTTCTTTCTTCCACTTATCATCTTATAAATAAAGAAAATTTAAAAAAGATGAAAAGTTCAGCATATCTCATAAATACTTCACGTGGTGCTGTGATAGATGAGATGGCTCTCGTAGAAGCTTTAAAAAGTGGTCAGATAAAAGCTGCGGCACTAGACGTATATGAGTTTGAGCCTAAAATGGCTATGGGTCTAAGTGAATTATCAAATACTATACTTTCTCCTCATATTGCTTCAGCACAAATAGAAGCAAGAGAAGAAATGTCTAGAATTGTAGCAGAAAATATTATAGACTTTTTTGAAGAAAGAATACCAAAAAATAAAATTAATAAATAAAATACATTATGCAAAACAATATTGGAAAATTAATAATTGTAAGACATGGAGAATCGGAGTGGAATAAAGCCAATTTATTTACTGGAAAAGAAGATGTACATTTGACAAGAGAAGGATTTAAAACAGCGCAAAATTTCGGTAAAATTATAAAAGACATGAAAATTCACAGAGTCTTTACTTCGATGCTAGCGCGATCAATAGAGACAGAAGTATGTATGATGAGTGGACTCACCAATTCTTGCGCAGAGAATATTAACTATTCAAATGCTTTAGATGAAAGAGATTATGGAAAATATACAGGTATGAGTAAATTAGAAGAAGGAAATGAAATGGGAAAAGATGAGCTCGAAGCATTGCGTAGAGCTTGGGATTACCCGATAGAAAATGGAGAAACTTTGAAAATGGTATATGAGAGAACTGTCCCTTTCTTTAAATCAGAAATACTTCCAGTATTAAAAAATGGTGAAAATGTACTGATAGTCTCTCATGGAAATACTATAAGATCACTTATGAAATATATTGAAAAGATTTCTGATGAAGATATAGAAAAAGTAGAAATGCTATTTGATGAAGTTTTGATATATGATCTCGATGATGATGGATATATGTTAAATAAAAAAACAATATCCATAAATGATAAAAAAGATATAGAGTTGCCATATCGCACAAGATCCAAGACTCAGTTAATCGCTACTATTGGTCCAGCTTCAGATAGCCCTGAAGTATTAAATGAAATGATAAGAGCTGGTATGGATATAGCCAGACTTAATTTTTTCTGGCCAGGACCCGCAGAAAATATAGAACGTATAAAAACGATAAGAAGGGTGGCAAAAGAAAATAATACAAATATAGTCATATTTGGAGATTTGCCAGGACCTAGAATACAAACTGATGATACTCATACTTACAATACAAATATATCAAAAGCATTAACAGAAGAAGATAAAGAATTTATAAAATTTGCAGTTGAAAATAATCTCGATTATATAGCAATGTCTTTTGTAGGCGATAAAGAGGATATTATTGATTGCAAAAATGAAATAAAAAAACATGATGGAAAACAGAAAGTAATTGCTAAAATAGAAAGAAAACAAGCACTTGAAAATCTTGATAATATAATAGAAGTCGCAGATGTTATAATGATAGCTAGGGGTGATCTTGGCAATGAAGTGCCTATTGAAAAAATTCCTTTTATTCAAGATGAAATTATTAAAAAATGTAAAAGTGTTGGAAAGCCTGTGATAACAGCTACACAAATGCTTTATTCTATGAAAGATAGTCCTTCTGCTACTCGTGCTGAAGCTACAGATGTAGTAAATTCTGTATTAGAAGGTACAGATGCGATAATGCTATCTGAAGAAACATCAATTGGCAAATATCCAATTAGAGCTGTATATGTGATGGAGCATTTAGCACTTGAAGCTGAGAATCATTTAGAAAATCCCAAATTTAATTTATTATAAAATGTCTATTATATTAAAACTTAAAGCAGAAGAGATATTAGATTCAAGAGATAATCCTACATTATCTGTTTTATGTGTATTGCAAAATGGGATAGAAGCAAATGCATCAGTGCCTTCTGGCGCAAGTACAGGAAAATATGAAGCTTGTGAACTCCGAGATGGAGATATGGAGAGATGTGCTGGTAAAGGTATGCTCAAAGCTATAGAAAATATAAATATAGAAATTTCAGATTTTTTGATTGGAAAAGAATTAGATCAATCTATACTAGATGAATATCTTATAAATCTAGATGCTACAAAAAATAAAAATAGATTGGGAGCAAATGCTATACTTGCTGTGTCTATGGCTTTTGCTAGAGCTTCTGCAAAAGAAGAAAATATAGAGCTATTTGAGCATTTAGCAAATTTATATTTTGAAAATAAAGATATACATAAATACAAATTACCCCAGCCTGCTTTTAATATTATAAATGGTGGCAAACATTCTGACAATGATTTATGTTTTCAAGAATTTATGATATTGCCAGAGAAATTTGATAAAGTAAAAGAAAAAATAGAAATAGCTAAACAGATAACATCATCATTAAAAAATATTCTTTTAAAAGATGGACAATCAATTGATATGGGGGACGAGGGTGGTTTTGCTCCGAAAATATCTTCAAATGAAAAAGCTTTGGAGTATTTAGAAGAGGCTATAGTAGATGCTGGTTATGATACAGATAAAATCAAAATAGCTTTAGACATAGCTGCTACAAGTTTTTTTAAAGATGATAAATATATAATAGAAGATAAAAAATTAAATGAAGAAGAGATGATAAATATGTATGAAGATTTATATACTCATCATAAAATAATTTCAATAGAAGATGCTTTTGCTGAAGAAGATTTTGAAGCATTTGCTGAAATAAATAAAAGATTAGGAGATAAAATAAATATTGTCGGAGATGATTTGACTGTGACAAATGTAGATTTGATTAAAAAAGCTATTGAAAATAAATCTATAAATACTGTCTTGATAAAACCAAATCAAATAGGCAGTATATCTGAGACTATGAAAGCAATAAAGCTTGCTAAAGAAAATAATATTAAAATATTTATGTCTCATCGCTCAGGAGAAACTTTAGATACATTTATAGCAGATTTTGCAGTTGCTGTAGGAGCAGATTTTATAAAAGCTGGAGCTACAACAAAAAAAGAAAGACTAGTAAAATATGAAAGACTTATAGAAATAGAAAATTATTTAGCAAATAAATAATAAAAAATTTAAATTTATATTAGTAAGAATTATTAACATAGTTGCTTGATTTTTTAACATTATATGTATATAATATATTTATATTATTATATAAGTAAAATAAAAATTATGACTAAGTATTTTGAGAAATTAAAATCTTTAAGAGAGGAGGGTAGATTTACTCAAGAACAAATATCAAAGCTGTTAAATGTCTCTAGACAAACATATTCCGCTATAGAGACAGGCAAACAAAGTTTAACTATCGATCAAGCGAAAAAAATAGCCAGTTTTTATAATGTCTCTATAGATACATTGGAGCCAATGGATATAAATAAATACAAAGAAATGATACTTTTATATCTTAGAAATACTTTTACGAAAGATGAGAAATTACCAAAGACAAAGTTGGCAAAGCTTTTATATTTAGCTGATTTTTCTTGGTATTATGATAATTTTAAAAGCATGAGTGGTATGCAATATCGCAAAATACAATTTGGTCCAGTACCAGATATGTTTTTTAGAGCTTTATCTGAATTAGAAGAAGAAGGAAAAATAAATATAACTAAAAAAGAAAATGAAGATGGTACGGACTCTATATTAATAAATGAATTTAAATCTAATACAAATCAAAAATTAACTTCTTTATCTAAAAAAGAAATAGAAAGAATAGAAAATATAGCAAAAAAATGGAAAGGTAAAAAAACAAATGAAATAGTATCATGGACTCATAATCAATTACCATATTTTCTTTGTAGAGATAATGAATTAATACCTTATTCTCTTATAACACAAGAAGATCCTGATAAAGTTTATTAAAATCTATGATGGATGAAAATATTGTTTTAATTGAAGATTTTGCTAAAAGACATTTTATAAAAAACTTTGAGAAAAAATATAAAAATAAATGGGATATAACCATAGAGGCTTTAAAAGAGATGCTTTCTCGTATAGATCAGCTTATTCAAACGCAAAATGCTGAGACCATAATAGCTGGAAAAGATATTGATATAATTAAAATTTATTTTAAAATAGCTGGCACAAATGAGTCAGCTAAATCTTCTGGTAATAGATGTATTGTATCTAGAGATAAAAATAAAAAATTAATAAAAATATTACTTGTGTATGCAAAGACAGATATACAGACAAAAAATGAAACTAGTATATGGAAAATGATTATAAGAAATAATTATAAAGAATATAAATCTATAATAACTATTTAATTTTTATCAAAACATTTAAAAATGCTATAATCTACTCATGAATACCCAAAATTTAGATCAAAATAAAATCTTTTTGGAGAGATTGGCGAAGTTAAATAATGCCCAAAAAGAGGCTGTAGAGGCTTTAGACGGCCCTGTGATAGTGGTAGCTGGCCCAGGTAGTGGAAAGACCGAGCTCCTCTCTATTCGTATAGCAAATATCATTTATAAAGGCCTAGCAAAAGCTGACGAGATACTTTGTCTCACATTCACTGAAAGTGCTAGTAAAAACATGCTAGAGCGTCTCACAAAGATAATTGGTAGCACTGCATATAAAGTGCCAATATTTACTTTTCATGCATTTTGTACTGACATTATCTCAAAATATCCTGAGCATTTTTTTGATGCGCATAGATTTGAGCCAATAGCAGAATTAAAACAAAATGAAATACTTGAATCTATATTTAAAAATATAAGATATGGAAATCCACTTTTTGGATATCATGAAGATAGAGGATATGCATATTTTGATGATGTGAAAATAAGAATTCAAAATTTTAAAGAAGCAGGTCTTTCACCAAAAGAAGTAAAAGAAAAATTAGAAAAAAATAGAAAAGAATTAGAAATATTAAAACCAATTCTTGAAAAAGTACCAGAGTCAATAAGAAGTAAA
>CAZYMY010000017.1:6931-9445 GCA_964648875.1 uncultured Candidatus Saccharibacteria bacterium
ACTTGCGATATATATGAAGAATATCAAAAAGAATTAAAAAGACTTGGACTTTTTGATTTCAATGACATGATAATTTATGTGAAAGATAGGCTTTTAAACAATGCTACACTTCGTGCAGAAATAGAAGAGACATATCAATATATTCTTATAGATGAATTTCAAGATACGAATCTCGCTCAAATAAAATTGGTAGAATCTATCACAAATAATAGAGTACTTGAAGGAAAGGCAAATGTATTTGCTGTAGGGGATGATGATCAATCTATTTTTAAATTTCAAGGAGCAGAATTAAATAATATTTTCAATTTTCAAAAAATGTATAAAGATGTAAAGTTTATAGTACTCACAGAAAATTATAGATCTACTCAAAAAATATTAGACTTTGCAAAAACTTTAATAGAAAAAGCAGAAGATAGATTGATCAAGCATAATAAAAATTTAGTAAAAGAGCTTGTAGCAAAAAATAAAGATATAAAAGATGGAAATATATTTATAAATAGTTTTGATGAAAAAGAAAAAGAATATTTGTTTATAGCAAAAGAAATAAAAAAGTTGATAGATGATGGAGTAGATGAAAAAGAAATAGCGATAATAAGTAGAAGGCATAAAGATCTTCAAGATATACTTCCATATTTAGACAGTCAAAATATTTCTTATAATTATGAAAGAAAAGAATCAGTATTTGAGCAAGCTCATATAGAGCCACTTATAAAAATATGTAGATTTTTGGAAACTATTTGTGAAAATAAAAAAGAGGAGGCAGATGATATTTTGCCAGAGATTTTGTCTTATACATTTTTTGATATAGATAGAATATCTATATGGAAAATAGGGGAAGAAAGTTATAAAGAAAAAAAGTCATGGCTGACAGTGATGGAAGAAAGTAAAGATGAAAAAATAAAAGAATTGGCAAAATTTTTTATAGAGCTTGGAATACTTTCAAAGACTACATCTCTTGAAATAATTTTAGATATTCTTATAGGCAGTAAAGATATAGAGATTTCTCAAGATGAAAATGAAGATGAATATTTCAATAATTCTATGCCAAAACTCAAAAGTAAATTTGTATCAAATTATAAAAATTTTTATTTTGGAGAAGAAGTGATAAAAGGCAATCTTGCTTCATATATTCATTTTCTATCAAGTTTGAGGGTATTTATTTATGCACTCAGAGAATTTAAAAAAGGTGAAAAACTTTTTGTAAAAGATCTTTCTAATTTTATAGATTTACATAAAAATTATAATGTAGCTCTTTTAAATAAGACAAGTTTTGTGGGAGATAAAAATGCTATAAATTTGCAGACAGCGCATAAAGCAAAAGGTTTAGAATTTGAATATGTATTTCTCATTTCTTCCGATGAAAATGTATGGAAAAGTAAAGGCTTTGCAAATAAAGTTCCACTTCCAATGAATATGCCATATTCGCGCACCGGGGACAATGAAGATGACTTTTTGAGATTATTTTTTGTGGGAGTGACTCGCGCAAAGCATACTATATATATCACGAGTTCAAATGAAATACTTTCTTTTCTTTCTGATATCAAAGATATAAATTCTAAAGAAGCAAAAATAGAAAATGCTGATATAAAAAATGGACTTAAAATTTACAATATTCCTCCTTTTGCAAAAGATGAAAAATCTTTACTTCTTAAGCTTTTAGAAAATTATAAGCTTTCACCTACACATCTGAATAATTTTCTTAATATAGTAAAAGGCGGTCCAAAATTATTTTTAGAGCAAAATCTATTACAATTTCCTCAGGCAAAATCTTCATCTGCAATATATGGATCTGCTATGCATAAAGCTATAGAAGAGATATATGTGATCACAAAAAGAGATGAAAAAGTTCCAAATCTTAAAGATATAAAAGATATTTTTATAAAAGAAATTGAGAAAGCGAGATTATTAAAAGAAGATGAACAAGATTTGATAAATAAAGGAGAAGTAAAATTGGAAAATTTTTATAAATTAAAACAAAAAGAAATATTAGAAGAAGCAAAAAATGTAAAAATAGAAGTTGATTTTAAAAATGAAGGGGTGATAATAGATGATGCAGAATTTAAAGGAAAAATAGATAGAATACAGTCCTATCCCGGCCTTTCCAAAGGAAAGGGGGAAATGCTTCATGTAATTGATTTAAAGACAGGAAAAGCTTTTAAAGATTTTGAAATAAAGTCTGTTAAAAAAGAAGCAAAAAATGATGACTGGGAAAATATAAAAAAGCATAATTATAAACAGCAACTTATGTTTTATAAAATGCTTTTAGAAAATAGTAAAAGTTATAAAGATAAAGATATTAAGACTGGGATATTATCTTTTGTAGATGATGAAAATATTTCTGAAATAAGTTTAGATTTTGAAAATGATATCAGTAAAGAAGAATGGAAAGATTTTGAAAAATTAATAGTAAATGTATATAAAATAATAAAAGATATAGATAAACTTTCAAATATAGATATTTCAAAATATGAAGCAAATATAAATGGAATATTAGAGTTTGAGAAAGATATTATA
>CAZYMY010000018.1:0-2245 GCA_964648875.1 uncultured Candidatus Saccharibacteria bacterium
AAAATTTTTAACTAAAATAAAAATAAAATTTAAAAAACTATGTCTAGAGATTATCCATTAAATAAAGTTCGTAATTTTGGAGTTATTGCTCATATTGACGCAGGAAAGACAACTACTTCTGAAAGAATTCTTTTTTATACAGGTGTATCACATAAAATAGGAGAAGTTCATGAAGGTGAAGCTGTGATGGATTGGATGGAACAAGAAAGAGAAAGAGGCATCACTATCACTTCAGCTGCTACTACAGCTTTTTGGAGTCCAACTTATATAGCAAAAGGTGATGATTCTAAAAAGTGTAGATTTAATATTATAGACACTCCAGGCCATATCGACTTTACAATAGAAGTAAAAAGATCACTTCGTGTACTCGATGGTGCTGTGGTGGTATTTGATGGTGTGTCTGGTGTAGAGCCACAAAGTGAGACAAATTGGAGATATGCAAATGATGCATCTGTACCTAGAATTTGTTTTATCAATAAACTGGATAGAATGGGAGGAAATTATGATAAAAGTTATCAATCAATTCTCGACAGACTTTCAAAAAAAGCAGTTAGAATGCAAATGCCAATAGGTGAAGAAGAAAATTTTTCAGCTATTATTGATTTACTTACTTTAGAGTATGTTACTTTTGAAGGTGAAAAAGGAAAAGATGTGATAAAAAGTGATATACCAGCAGAATTTGCTGATGAAGTAAAAAGGAGAAGAGGTGAAATGATAGAAAAAATTGTAGAGACAGATGAAGAAATGATGACAAGATATCTTGAAGGAAAAGAATTTACAGTAGAAGAATTGAAAGCTACTCTTAGAAAAGCTGTGATAGCAAATGAATTGTTCCCAGTTTTTTCTGGGTCAGCTTTAAAAAATAGAGGAGTACAACTTGTACTTGATGCAGTTATAGATTATCTTCCAAGTCCGGTAGATATTGCAAAACCTACAGGTATAGATCCAAGAACTGGAGACAAAATAGAATTGGAAGTTTCTGACTCGGCACCTCTTGCAGCTCTTGCTTTTAAACTTGCTACTGATCCTTTTGTAGGACAACTTGTATTTATTCGTGTATATTCTGGTACTTTAGAAGCTGGAAGCTATATATACAATTCTACAAAAGATAAAAAAGAAAGAGTTGGACGTATTCTTCGTATGCATGCAAATGATAGAGAAGAAGTAAAGACAGTATATGCCGGTGAAATTGCTGCAGCTGTAGGATTAAAAGATACAGTCACTTCCGATACACTTTGTAATGAAGATTTTCCTGTAATTTTGGAAAGAATTGTAGTACCAGAACCAGTTATCTCAATGCGTATTGAGCCAAAAACAAAAGTTGATCAAGAAAAAATGGGTCTAGCTTTATCAAAGCTTGCTACAGAAGATCCTACATTTAGAGTTTCTTCTGATCCTGAAACAAATGAGACTATAATATCTGGAATGGGTGAACTTCATCTTGATATTTTAGTGGATAGAATGAAAAGAGAATTTAATGTAGAAGCTTCTACAGGAAAACCACAAGTTGCATATAAAGAAACAATAAAAGGTTCAGCTGATGGTGAAGGTAAATATATAAAGCAATCAGGAGGTCGTGGTCAATATGGTCATGTAAGATTAAAGATAAAGCCAATTGATTACACTATAAAAGATGAAGATTTACCAAAAAATATTAAGAGATATGATCATTTTGAATTTATAAACTCTATAAAAGGTGGAGCTATACCACAAGAATATATCCCAGCAGTAGAAAAGGGTCTCAGAGAATCTATGGATAGAGGTACTCTTGCTGGATATAAAATGGTAGATGTGTCTTGTGAGATTTATGATGGATCATTTCATGAAGTTGACTCTTCAGAAATAGCTTTCAAACTCGCAGCAGGTATGGCACTTCAAGATGCTGTATCAAAAGCTAGACCTGTGATACTTGAGCCTATAATGAAAGTAGAAGTTGTAACACCAGATAAATTTTATGGTGATATCACAGGAAACTTTTCAAGTAAAAGAGGTCAAATAGAAGGAATGGATGAAAGAGGAATGGATAAAGTTATCAAAGCAAAAGTTCCGCTTTCAGAAATGTTTGGTTACATGACAAATTTGAGATCTATGACAGAAGGTAGAGCAAGTTTTACAATGGAATTTTCTCATTATGATGTAGTACCTGCAAGTATTGCAAAAGAAATTCAAGATTCTAGAAAGTAAAAATAAAAAGAATCTCAAAAATTGTTTTATAAATTTTGAAAAATAAAAAGTCTAGCAATAG
>CAZYMY010000018.1:2345-4616 GCA_964648875.1 uncultured Candidatus Saccharibacteria bacterium
TAATGCTATAATAATTTTATTAAATATGAAATTTCCTCCTATTTTTTCTCTTGCAATATTTTTTATTTTAGACACTATAGCTTTAGTTTTTTATTTACTTGTATTTACAGCTCCTGCTGCAGTTTTTTTAAAAAATATTACTTTAGCTCTTTATATTGCTAGGACATACGCAGTATATGGTAGCAAAAAGACTGTTATAAAATTATTTAAATTTAAAGGATCTAGTAGAAAAGATATTTTCAAAAAAGCTATAAAGCTCGGAGGTGGATCTTTGATACCATATGTAAATGTATGGGCAGTGTGGAGTGATTATAAAGATGATTTGAGAGAAGAAAAAATTAATATATCACAAAATATTTCAATAAAAGAAAAAGTAGAGCAAGAAAAAGATATAGCAAAAGATTCTGTAGATGATTTAAATATAGATGAAGAAAAGAAAGAAAATATAAAATCTAGAAAAGATATAAAATATGATGCTATAGAGAGAGATGAAAGAGCTGAAAATATAGAAAATATAAGAAGAGAAAGAAGAGGATTAGAAGATGAAAAAGAAATGGAAGAATCTGAAGATGTGAGATATGAGGAAGGACAAGATACAGAAAGTGTAGAAAATGTTTGGATGACTAGAAAAAGTATTAAAAAAGATATTAAAGGAAAAGAAGCAAATAATAAAAAGACAGATAAAGAAAAAGATAAAGGAGAGATGTCAGAAGTAGAAAAACTTAGTGAGCAAATAGATAATCCAGAAGTGTATTCACCTGATACACTTTATACTGATATAGATAGATATAAAGAAGATATAGATGAGAGAAATATTGAAGAAAAAGAAAATGCTTCGGCAAGCTCAGCAACCAATAAAAAAGAAAATATTAATAGTGATAAATTAAATGTCTTTAAAAAGAAAAAGGAATTAGATAACAAATCTGATGAGATATTTGAAAAGAGATTTGGTAAAGAAGCAAAAGAAAGAATGCAAAGAGATAGATCTATAAAAAAAGGTGAAAATCCTGAAGATATAAAAAAAGAAAGTGATAAAGATAATTATAGAGAAGATGCAAATACTCTAGAAGAAAAAGTTGAAATACTTCATACAGATACTGGTGGTATAAGAACAAAAGATTATGAAGATAATAAAAAAGATTTTAGAAAAGAAGAAGCATATAAAGAAATTATTAATAAAGATAAAGAAAAAGAAATAAGAAATATTGAATTAAAAAAAGTTGAAAATAAAGCTATAAAAATCGCAGAAGAGAGTTTAGTAAAAAATTTAATTAAAAAAAGAATTGAAGAGTCTGAAAAAAGATTTGGAATAGATACAAATGAATTGGACAGATTAAAAGAAGAAGAGAAAAATTTGTAGAAATAAAGGGATTCTTTTTGTTAAAAATGATATTGACAAGGTATATATTAGTATGATATACTATAATATATTGCCTAAATATAGGCTTTATTAGTAATTTGTGTTTAACTTATCAATTTATTTATAAAAAAATTTATGAAAAATATTTTTACAAAAATAATCACAGTATTTTCAATAATTGTGATAATAGTATTAGCTCTTAAAGTTGGAGATAATGTTTTAGCAAAAGCAGATGCTTCTACTTCAAATGTAGCCGATCAATGTGGTGTAAACAATGGTCTTGTATGGAATGGAAGTACATGTGTCACTTATTGTGATATAAATCATCCATGGGACGCATATCAAAGAAAATGTTCAAATGGATATGCTTATAATTACAATTATAATTCTACATATACAAATACAAATTGCGCCACAACTTATGGATCAAATTTTTATTTTGATGGTAAAAATTGCGTACAAATAGTAGCAGGACAAAATGCTAATTATTATAGCAATCCATACAATGGAGCTACTGTTAGACCTGTTTATACAAATACTAATACTAATATAAATACTGTATACAATATTCCAAATAATAATATAGTCACATATATACCTGATTATAATTACAATAATAGTTATAATAATTATTATGATAATTATGAATATACAAATGGATGTAGACATTCTTGTTATAAAGAATCATCTGCAAAGACTACAGAATATTATATTTTTACTATCACTACTACCACATATCAAACTCAAGGCACACCTATTTATTTAGGAAATAATTATAACAATTATAATAATTGTTTTGATTATTGTGATTATAGAAATAATAATAATTATGGATATAATGAATATTATGATTATTATAGTTATGATAATGTAGGATATTACGATATATACGGAAGATATCATTATTAATT
>CAZYMY010000018.1:4716-8534 GCA_964648875.1 uncultured Candidatus Saccharibacteria bacterium
CTGCATTTTTTGTTTTTTCAATAGATTTTTTATTTACTATTTTTTTCTCTTTTGAGATTTTATTTTTCATTGAAAATATTATAGCATATAAAATTAAATTTTATTTAATGCTATAATATATATAAATAAAAGCTAATTTATGTATAATTATTTACCAAATAAAGAAGAAATACAAGGTGAGCCAAAATTTTCTTCTCCTGAAGATGAAATAAAATTTTTGCGTGAAGAAGTAGCTAGAAGACAAGAGCTAACTAAAAATTTTGGAGAAAGAATAACAAAAGAAGATCATGCAAAAGATGTTTTGAGAGAACATATTTCAGATTCTACAAAAAAAGTTTTACCAAGCAATTTTGAAATAAAAGATTATGAAAAAAAGAAATTATTAGACAATTTAAAACCAAAAGAAACTGATGAAAAGGTGAGTGATCTTGTATCTATTATGCTAGACAAAGGTATTCACAATTCTATTTCTTTAGTTCAAGAATTAAAAGATAAAGAATTAGAATCTGATTTTCATAGATTTTTAATTAATTTTATTTTGATGCCACATGATAAAAATATAGAAAGTGGTGTCACAAAGTCAGAATGGAAAGCTCTCAATATGAGATTGTATGAGATTATACTTCCAGAAAATAAGCAAGGAGGTGAAGTAAAAAATGTAAAAGAATTTATAGTTTTCATGGAGCAATTTTATATGAGTATGCTTTCTATAAGTCATGATATTAAAAATAAAGAAAATGATTATTATACTTTAGAAATTGCAAAACCAAATGGTGGAAATGAAGTATCTTTTTTTGTGTCTGTACCAAAAGAGATGTCAGATCTTTTTGAAAAAAGTATTTTTGCTTTATTCCCAGATTGCACAGTAAAACATTCAACAGAAGATTATAATATTTTTTCAAATAATGGTTTTCAAGTGGCAGCATATTCTTCTTCTATAAAAACTTCAGCTATACCCATTCGCACATATGACAAAATAGAAGGTGATCCTATCTCTCTTATAATGTCTGCTTTTACAAAATTGAAAAAATCAGGAGAAGCTGCATCTATGCAAATATTAGTCCGTCCCGCAGGTGAAGAATTTATCAAAAAATATTCTGTCATGCTTGAGTCACTTAGAAAAGGCGAGACATTGAAAAGAGTTTTAGCTAGAGATTCTTTTGTAAAAGATTTTATTTTAAATTTTAAAGAAATGAATAAGACAAAAGAAGAAATAGACAAAGATAAAGCTAAACCAAAGAAATTAGAAGATGAAAAAGCTCTTGAAGGCATCACAAAAAAAATAGATTCTACTATTTTAGATACAAATTTGAGACTTATAGTAAATGCGGAAGATTTGCAAAGAGCAAAATCTATTTTGCATGAAATTGCTTCTACATTTATGCAATATACTGAAGTAGATGGAAATTCTCTTCAATTTAAAATGTTAGAAGGTAAAAGATTAAATGAAGAAATACATAATTTTATTTATCGTATTTGGAATAGTGATGAATCACTTCCGCTAAATATAAAAGAGCTTGCAACACTTTATCATCTTCCAAGCTATGTGAAAAATTTTAATCAACTTAGAAAAACAGATGCTGCGACATCAGCCGCACCGATGGATTTACCACAAGAGGGATTATTTTTAGGAGTAAATGAATTTAGACATCTCACTACAAAAGTATTTATACCAGCACCTGACAGATTGCGTCATATGTATATTATAGGACAGACAGGTACAGGTAAATCTGTGATGATGGTCAATTCTATTTTACAAGATATACAAAATGGAAATGGCTGTTGCTTTATAGATCCGCATGGTGAAGATATATTAAAAGTTTTGGGAAATATTCCAAAAGAAAGATGGGATGATGTGATATATTTTGACCCAGCAGATACAGAGATGCCATTTGGTCTTAATATGCTAGAATTTGATGCAAAAAAACCAGAGCAAAAAACTTTTGTTATAAATGAATTGTTTTCTATTTTCAAAAAACTTTTTGCTGAGGCTAGTCCAGAATCTATGGGTCCAGCATTTGAGCAATATTTTAGAAATGCGTCAGCACTTGTGATGGAGCATCCAGAATCTGGTTGCACACTTTTTGATATTTCAAGAGTGCTTTCCGATGCTGATTATAGAGATTATAAATTGGCACATTCAAAAAATCCAATTATAAATCAATTCTTCAAAAATGCTCTTGCTACAAGTGGAGAGCAAGGTTTTGAAAATTATGTACCATATATTACAAACAAATTTGATATTTTTACATCAAATGAGATAATGCGTCCTATTATAGGACAAGAAAGATCTTCTTTTAATATTAGTGAAATAATGGATAATAAAAAAATACTTTTAGTTAATCTTTCAAAAGGAAGACTGGGAGATATAAATGCATATCTCATAGGTCTCATACTTGTAGGAAAATTTTTGATGGCAGCTCTTGGTAGAGAAGATTTAGACAATAAACCTCCATTTTATTTATATTTAGATGAATTTCAAAATGTTGCCACAAAATCTATTTCAGCAATTCTTTCAGAAGCAAGAAAATATAAATTGGCTCTTATCATGGCTCATCAATATATAAAGCAACTCACAGAAGATATAAAAGGTGCCGTGTTTGGAAATGTCGGAAGTAAAATAGCATTTCGTATTTCAGAAGAAGATGCAAAGTTTCTCGAGGCAAGTTTTGTACCTGTATTTACAGCAAATGATATTATGAAAATAGAAAATTTTAATTGTTATGCAGCAATACTTGTAAAAGGATATCCTCAAAAGCCATTTAATATAAGAGAAGTATTTTTCAATGATTATTCTCGTCCATATGCACCAAAGCCAGATCAGGAAACTATTGAGATTTTAAAAAGAATGTCTAAAGACAAATATGGCAGACCGAGAGCTGAAATAGATGAAGAGATAATGAAAAAGTTTAATTTTACATAACCCTAGATAGCGTATCGTTGTAATTTTATATTTTAGTACAGCCCCTAATCAGTCTTCGCTAAAGCTGCGACTGACAAGAAGGGGCATAGAGTTTTGTCTTTAATTTTAAAAAATTTTATATATTCACTTTATAAAAACTAAACCCCTTGTAGGGGTTTGTAAGGATTTTGTATTAAGTAGAATTTTATCCGGGGTTATTTCCCTGCTCTTTCTACATATTCACCACTCTCTGTATTTACTACTATCACATCTCCTTCTTCTATAAAAAATGGTGTAGTAATATTTGCTCCTGTCTCTATTGTCACCAATTTTCCACCAGAGTTTCCTGCTGTATTTCCTTTTATACTTGGAGGAGCTGAAACAACTTTAAAATTCATTTTTATTGGAAGCTCTATACCAATAATAGTTTCTTCATCTTCATCATCAGTAAATATCTTTGCATCGAGAAGAGAATTTTCTTTTAAAAATTTATTTTGATTTCCTATAGTATCTATATTTATTGTAAATCTTTTTCCAGCATCTTTTTCTTCACAAAACCAATATTCTCCTTTATTTGTAAATAAATATTTTATAGTTCTTTTTGAAATGTCTGCTTCATCCACATTTTCAGAAGCATGAAAAGTAGCAGGTATCACTTTTCCATTTATAAGATTACGAAGTTTTACTTGATTTTGTGGTTTTCTTTGTTGTGTACGAGCTACATGATATTCAAGTACTTCATAAGGAGCATTATCATATATAATATATTTTCTTGGTTTTATTTCATTGTATTCTAATTTTGCCATAAGTTTTTTTACGTGTTAAATAAAAATACTTTTTCGAATCGGACCCCGCTTCGCGAAAGATTCTCAAAAGCATTTTTATTTATTAGTTTGTAATTCTAAGATTTTAGCAT
>CAZYMY010000019.1:0-5895 GCA_964648875.1 uncultured Candidatus Saccharibacteria bacterium
TACAAAATAAAATCTTTTCTGTCAAGTGTTTCTATAAGTTAAAAAATAATGTAAAATAAATAGATATTTTATAAACTTTTTAAAATTATGCTTCAATCAAAACTTTTTACAAGAACAAAAAAAGAAATACCAGCCGATGAGACAAGTCTAAATGCTAGATTTTTAATTCAAGCTGGATATATACATAAAGAAATGGCTGGTATCTATACTTTACTTCCACTCGGACTTCGAGTTATACAAAAAATAGAAAATATTATTCGTGATGAAATGAATAAAGTTGGTGGTATAGAAATGAAAACTTCTATTTTACAAAATAAAGAAGTATGGGAAAAGACAAATAGATGGGATGATGCTGTAGTAGACAATTGGTTTAAAACTAATTTAAAAAATGGTACAGAGCTCGGACTTTCTTTTACAAATGAAGAAGCATATACAAATATTATGAAGCAATATATTTCTTCATACAAAGATCTTCCACAATATCCATATGATTTTAAAACTATTTTTAGAAATGAAGCAAGAAGCAAATCGGGTCTTATGAGAGGAAGAGAATTTTATTGGAAAGCTTTATATTCATTTTCTAAAAATAAAGAAGAACATGATAGATTTTATGAAAAAATGGAAGAAGCATATAAAAATGTTTTTGAGAGAGTTGGTATCGGAGACAAGACATATATGACTTTTGCTAGTGGTGGAACTTTTTCAAAATTTTCTCATGAATTTCAAACTTTATCAGAAGCAGGTGAAGATACAATATTTGTAGATTTTGAAAAAAATATAGCGATAAATAAAGAAGTGATGCAAGATGAAGTGTTGGAAGACCTTGAAATAAAGAGAGAAGATCTTGTAGAAAAAAGAGCTATAGAAGTTGGAAATATTTTTAATTTGGGATATAAATTTTCAGATGCTATAAATTTAACTTATAAAAATAAAGAAGGAGAAGAAGAAAAAGTATTTATGGGATCATATGGTATTGGACTTACAAGACTTATGGGTACAATAGTAGAAGTGTTTGCAGATGAAAAGGGTATTATCTGGCCAGAAACTGTAGCGCCATTTCAATTTCATTTAATATCTTTATTTAAAAATGAAAGTGATGAATCATTTAAATTAGCAAAAGATTTATATGAAAAATTAAAATCAAAAAGCATAGAAGTACTTTTTGATGATAGAGAAAATAAAACAGTTGGTGAAAAATTAAATGACGCAGATCTCATTGGTATACCAGTTCGTATATTAATATCAGAAAAATCTATATCAAATGGAGGGTTAGAAATAAAAAATAGAAATGAAAGTGAAAGTAAAATAATTTCTATTGAAGAATTTTTAGAGAATTTATAAAAAATTAGTTTTACACATATAACACAAAAAAATATTATTTTGTCAAGTTGTATATTTTATGTTAATATATAAAGACTTTTAATTATGTTTAGACAATATTTTTCAAAATTCTCAAATGACATAGGTATTGATCTCGGTACTACAAATACTCTTGTTTCTCTTGCAGGAAGAGGTATAGTGATAAATGAGCCTTCAGTTGTAGCTATAAACAATAAGACAAATAAAATAGTAGCAATTGGTAAAGATGCTAAAAATATGATGGGTAGGACGCCAGAACATATCACAATAGTTCGCCCAATCATCGATGGAGTGATATCAGATTTTGAAGTGACAGAAGAATTTTTATCATATCTTATAAATAAAGCAAATAATATAAATAAAAAATTTTTAAGACCAAGAGTGGTGATAGGTATACCAATTGGTATCACAGATGTAGAAGTAAAAGCTGTAGAAGATGCAGCGACAGCTGCTGGAGCAGGTGAAGTATATATTGTAGAAGAGCCATCAGCTGCCGCTATAGGTATGGGACTAGCAGTAGACAACCCTACAGGCTCACTTATAATAGATATCGGTGGTGGTACTACAGATATTGCAATTCTTTCTTTATCTGGAATTGTACAAAGAAAAAGTCTCAGAATAGCTGGAGACAAAATGAATCAAGATATTATCTCTCATATTAGAAATCAATATAAAGTATTGATTGGTGAAAAGACAGCTGAAGAGACAAAAATAGAAATAGGATCTGCATTGCCAGATGAAGATTTACTTCATCAAAAAGAAATATCTATAAAAGGAAGAGATCTTGTATCTGGTTTACCAAAAGAAATTTTGATAAATGAATCTGATATAAGAGAAGCTATGGCTCCTAGTATTTTTCAAATAGTAGAATCTGTAAAAGAAATTTTAGAAATCACAGCACCAGAAATATTGGGTGATATTTTGAGAGAAGGCGTAGTACTGACAGGTGGTGGATCTCTTATAAGAAATATTGATAAATTTTTTGAATCTCATTTAAAAGTAGATGTAAATATCTCTATTAGTCCTTTGACTGATGTAGCTGTAGGATCAGCGATAATATTATCAAATTTAGAAAAATATAATGAGTTGATAATAAAAGATTCTAAAGATGTGTCATTGCTTGTGAGATAATATGTAAGATTAAATAAAAATATTTTTTTATATTAATTAATTGTTGTATAATTTTTATATGAATAAAGATAAAAGATTAAAATTAAATATTATATTTATAATTTCTTATTTAGTTTTTATTTTAATTTTTCCTCTTATAAAAAATATTTTTAATATCACAAATGTTCCTGCTCCAGAGATTGTGCTCGATGCTGCAGATAGCTCCACTAATTCTTTTTTTTCCGCATCAAAAAATTTCTTTGATTATTTTAGAAATAAAAAATATCTTTTAGAAAAAATAAATAAATTAGAAAAAGATATTGAGTCAGAAAGAAATAAAAATGTAATATTAAAAGAATCATATATAAATGATAATAATAAAAATAATATAATAATAGCAAAAAAGATATTTTCTGATTTTACATCTATTTATAGTACTGTATTATTAGACAAAGGTATGGACTCTGGAGTAGAAGAAGGCGATTTGGTTTTTATAGAAGATGATAAAGCTATAGGTAAAATATATTCTGTGAATAAAGAAACATCTTTAGTTTCATTATTTTCTAGAGACAAAAATAAGATAAATGCTTTCTTAGATATATCTGATATAGATAATACAAAACAAGATGTTTTATTTAAAAGCGATGAAGATATTTCATTTGATGAATTTTCTACAAGCTCTTTAGAAAAAAAGATAAATATAGATGGAGTGGAAGAAGCTATAATCAATGCCTCAAAAGTAGCAATAGATTTATATGGATATGGCGGAGGAGATTTTATAGCAAAAATACCAAAAAGTATAATAGTGTCTATTAATTCAATAGTATATTTATCAGAAGATGATACTAAAAAGCTAGGCGAAGTAGTAGCTATAGAAAAAGAAGAAGCTTCATTTTTTCAATTTTTGATTATAAGAGGATATTATAATAAAAATCTTTACAATTCTTATTATATAAAACATAAATAAATATATGAAAATAATTAAAAATAATTTTTGGAGAATAATATTAAATATTTTAGCTTTATTTATTTTAGCTTTTTGTTTATTTTATGATTTGTCTTTATCAAATATAAATTTTCCTTTTTTGACTACTATCTTTTTTATAGTTTTTATAACAGCTAGATTTTTAAAGCCTATATTTAGAAAGTTTAGATAATTTAGATAATAGTATTTTTTATGATTATAAATTTTTCAAAAATATTTAATAAAAAGAAAAAAAGAAAAATCAGTGGTGAAATAAATCCTGAAGATATTTTTGTAGACTCTTCAAATCTTGCAAGACTTGATGATAATAGTCTAGAAGGATCTTTAAATAGACCCATATCTTTATTGATAGAATATTTGCCAGCTATTATATTGCTATTAATATTTTCTATATTTACTTATAGATTATATATATTAGAAATTAGAGATTTTGAAATTTATAAAAATAAAGCAGATAATAATAGATATAATACAAATTTGATAATAGCAAATAGAGGTGAAATATTTGATAGAAATGGAAAAGCTTTAGCAGAAAATATAATATCATCTTCTACTATTTTAAAGAGAAAATATTTAGAAGATTCTGGTATATCAAATTTACTTGGATATATAAGTTATCCAAAAGCTGATAATTTAAATAATTATTGGCAAGACAATTATATTGGTAAAGATGGTATAGAAAAAGTTTATCAAGATTTACTTAGCGGTATAAATGGTAAACAAATAATAGAAAAAGATGTAAAATCTTTAATAGAATCAGATAATCTCATTGTGAGACCTTTTTCTGGAGCTGATGTGAATCTTACTATAGATATAGAATTACAAAAAAGATTATTTAATTCTATAAAACATGTTGTAAATGATAGAGGTTTTGTGTCTGGTGCTGGAGTGATAATGGATGTAAATACTGGAGAAATATATGCTATCACAAGTTATCCTGAATATGACAATAATCTCATGACAAATGCATCGAGTACAGAAGAAAAAAATAAAATATCAAAAATGTTGAAAGATAAAAGAACTCCATTTTTAAACAGAGCTGTCTCAGGATTATTTATACCAGGGTCTGTAGTAAAACCTTTTATGGCATATGCAGCTTTAAATGAAAATGTGATAAGCCCAGAAAAAAATATATTATCTACTGGAGCAATAACTATAAAAAATAAATATGGAGGACCAGATTCTGTATTTCGAGATTGGAAAGTACATGGATATGTAGATGTAGTCCGAGCTTTAGCTGTATCATCTGATGAATATTTTTATCAAGTAGGTGGAGGATATCTTGATCAAAAAGGTCTCGGAATAGCAAAGATAGATGATTATGCAAATCTATTTGGTTTAGCTACTTCTACAGGTATAGATCTTCCAAATGAGTCTGTTGGAATAATTCCTACACCAGAATGGAAAAGAATAAATTTTATAGATGGAGAATGGAGACTTGGAGATACATATCATACATCTATAGGACAATATGGATTTCAAGTGACGCCTATAGCGCTTATAAGATATATATCATCTATAGCAAATGGTGGTAAACTCGTGACTCCACATGTATTTTTGTCTGCATCTTCTACTCAAGATTTTCCAAATAAAAAGATTGTAGATAAATACAATGACAGTGTGTGGAATATAATTGATCTCAATTTAAATCAAAGAGCTTTGAAATATGTAAAAGATGGTATGAGAGCAGTAGTCTCAGAAGGCGGTACAGTGCAACAATTAAATATAGAAAAATTAAAAGTAGCAGCAAAATCTGGTACGGCAGAATTGGGTGTAGTAAAAGGAAAAGTAAATTCTCTTATGACAGGATATTTCCCTTATGATAATCCAAAATATGCTTTTACTGTGATTATAGAAAATGGTCCAGTGGGAGGTACTTCTTCTGCGGCGCAAGCCATAAAACCTGTTTTAGAATATATGAGAGATAATGTAGATGAGTATATAAAATAGCACTTCAATAAAATTGATAAATATGTTATAATTTCATAAATTATAAACTTTAAACAAAATATTATGGTAAAAGAAATAAAAGAATATTTAACAAGTGAGAAAAAAATAGAGCTTGAAAATGAACTTAATCAATTAAAGACTGTAAAAAGAAAAGAAATAGCTGATGCTATAGAATGGGCAAAATCTCTTGGAGATCTTTCAGAAAATGCAGAATATTCTCAAGCTAGAGAAGATCAGGCAAAATGTGAGGCTAGAATAGGTGAAATAGAAAATATTTTACAAAATGCTGTGATCACAGATTCACATTCAAATGTTAGTAAAGGTATCACTGTAGGATGTACTGTAATAGTAAAAAAAGTTGATGAAAATTTTGAGCAGAGTTTTGTGATAGTTGGTTCAGAAGAAGTAAATCTTGAAGAAGGAAAAATTTCAAATGAATCTCCACTTGGAAATGCTTTACTTGGAAAAGATGTAGGTGATAAAGTCACTTT
>CAZYMY010000019.1:5995-7881 GCA_964648875.1 uncultured Candidatus Saccharibacteria bacterium
AATCTCCACTTGGAAATGCTTTACTTGGAAAAGATGTAGGTGATAAAGTCACTTTCATGACTCCAAAAGGAGAAGCATCTTATACTATAATAAAGATAGAGAAATAAAATAGTTTATTATTTTTTGCATTTTGTTAAAAATACATTATAATTAGTTTATAAATAATAAAACTATTTTTATGACTTCAATTTTAGAACTTAAAGAAGAAAGAATTAAAAAATTACAAAAATTAAAAGATGCGGGTTTTGATCCTTTTATCGCGCATACAGATAGAAATATTTCTATAAAAAAATATTTAGAAGAGTTTAATATCCCCCTAACCCCCGAAGGGGGAATAAATACAGATTACGAAATAATTCTGGCTGGACGAATAATGTCTTCTCGTGGACAAGGAAATTTAATTTTCTTTGATATTTTTGATGGATCTTCAGAGCAAAATGAAAATAGTAAATTGCAATGTGTAATAAAAAATCCAGAATCTGGAGATCAGCCTTTTGATTTTTTCAATAATTATTTAGACATTGGAGATTTTATAGAAGTAACAGGCGATAGATTTTTAAGTAAATCAGGTCAAAAAAGTTTGCTTGTAAAAAATATAAAAATACTTACAAAATCACTTCTTCCACTTCCAGATAAATATCATGGTCTTCAAGATGAAGAATTAAAATTGAGATTAAGATATCTTGATATTTTGACTGATGCAGATAAAAGAGAATTATTTTTTAAAAAAGCAAAATTTTGGAAAGTTGTGAGAGAATTTTTAAATGAAAAAAATATGCTTGAAGTAGAGACGCCAACTATAGAATCTACTACAGGTGGAGCAGAGGCGAGACCTTTTAAGACATATCATAATGATTTTGATATGGATGTGTATATGCGTATATGTGTTGGTGAACTTTGGCAAAAAAGATTGATGGCAGCCGGATATGACGGTACATATGAGATTGGTAGAGCATATAGAAATGAAGGATCTAGTCCAGAACATCTTCAAGAATTTACAAATTGTGAATTTTATATGCCATATGCTGATTATAGAATTGGTATGAATATAGTAAAAGAACTTTATAAAAAATTGGCATTAGAAGTTTTTGGAAAAACAGAATTTGAAATGAAAGGATTTACTTTTGATTTAAATAATGATTGGAAAGAAATAATATACTCAGAAGAAATAAAAAATCAAACAGGTATAGATATTTGGTCTGCTACTGATAAAGAAATAGAAAATAAATTAGAAGAATTGAAAGTAAAATATGATGGAGAAAATAGAGAGAGACTTCTTGATACACTTTGGAAATATTGTAGAAAAAATATTGCAGGTCCTGCATTTGTAATTGATCCACCACTTATTGTAGCTCCACTTGCAAAGCCAAACAAAGATGGAAAAACTGCTCAGATGTTTCAACCAATACTTGCTGGATCTGAAATTGGTAGAGGATATTCAGAATTAAATAATCCAATTCTTCAAAGAGAAAATTTTGAAAAACAAAAAGAGCTTTTAGATGGAGGTGATGAAGAAGCTATGATGAGTGATTGGGATTTTGTAGAAATGCTTGAGCATGGTATGCCTCCGACATGTGGATTTGGTTTTGGAGATAGACTTTTTGCATTTTTAGCAGGTCTTCCACTTCGTGAGACTATAATGTTTCCTCTTGTGAAGGAGAAGAAATAGAACCCTCTCATTATTCTATTTATTATATTTTGAGTTCCGTTTTTATCTCCCTAATAAATTAGGGAGATGAAGACTGAAAGTAATATTTTCTAGAAAAGTCTATTAAGAGGGTTCTATTGCATTATTTTTCATTTCGTTGTAGTATTTATCTTAGAGTTCGTTAGTCTCGTTACCCCTCAAATAGAACACTTTCTTTATTAAATTGTAACATAAAAGG
>CAZYMY010000020.1:0-5054 GCA_964648875.1 uncultured Candidatus Saccharibacteria bacterium
TATATAAGTGTTTGGAGGGCTTGCCCTCTCACGACATTAAGTTGTAACCAAACACTTACTAAAAAACCACCTTTCAGGTGGTTTTTTAGTTTATTAATCTTCTTCTAAATTACCCTCGTGTAATAATCTGGTCATTGTTTCTTCATTCATTCCCCAATAAGGAATAATACTCCAAAAGTATTTCTTACCGCTCTCAATTTGTTTTACAATGATTTTAACTCTATTTCTCTTCACGACAGAAATAAATTCATAATAAGTTACATCTTTTAAAATATTTTGCCATTTATTGTTTGTTTTAATATATTCAAATCTTTTTGTTTCCCAGATACCTTGTAATGTCGATGACTCTCTTAAAATTATTGGAGCTAAATGTAATAATTTAAATCTCATATATTGGTCTTGTTCTGGTCTAGCCTTGTCTCTATTTTTAAATTTTAGATGTTGTAAACCTTGAGCGCTAAATTATATTTCTTCTTTAAAGAAGGGACAAAAAATCTTAGGTGTTTTTTTATAAACATCTTCGGCTTTTATTCTTATCTCTTCAAAGTTTTTTAAATCATTAGTCATATTTTTCATATTTTATCATAAATATTAAATACTTTCATATATTAGAACATATTTACCAAATTTATTTTCTAGAGCCAAAAATATAGAGGATTATATAGAAAGAACTGAAAACGCTAAAACACAATATGAAATTAATATCTTAAAAAGATATATAGAATCTGATCGTTTTTTTTATAAATAAAACTTTAACTTTTTAGTATTACAAATTAATTATTTTGTTTATTACTTGGTGCTATAATTATATTATGAAAAAATTTTTTATTTATATAATAGGATTGGTAATTATATTATTAATTATAATTTGTGCTATGTTTTTATTTAAAATATGTCCTCCAAAAGGCCCTTGGCCAATGCCTCCATGGTGTAATGCTGGTTTTGTCAGAAATACATATGTTGTAGATACTAAGCCAGAAAAATTATCTCAAATAAAAGCTATAAACATGACTGATACTTGGGGTAGAAACTATAATATGAGCATGATAGAAAGCACAAGAGATAATATAAAATCTTCTTTTTCTATGGTGAAGGATATTGGTGCAGAAGAAGTATATGTGCATGATTTTGATAGGGCAGTATTTGAAGAAGGATCAGATTTTAAAACTACGAATTATACTATAGTAGATGAAATATTTTTAAATGACATGAGAGATGAATCTATGACAGAAGATGATATAAAAAAGTTAGTACAATCTGCACATGATAATGGACTAAAAATAGGAATAAAAAGAAATATGTCTTTTGTAAATATAGGTAAATATATAAAAGAAGGAATAACTGGTTCTATACAGTCTTCTGTAGAAGAGGATTTTAAAAATTTTAATTCTGGTCATACAGAAGAATGGATTAAAGATTATTTCAAAAAATGGAATGAAAGAATGATAGAAAAAGCAATAATATATCAAAAATATGGAGTAGATATTATGAGTCTTTCTCCTAGTTGGATGGCTCCAACTTTTGCTGGTCATGAAGAACTTGTGAATTCTTTACAAAAAGAATTGATATCAAATATAAGAAAACATTTTAAAGGGGAAATACATTTAGAAATATCAAGATATGGTTTTGTCGAAGGTATAGACGGTAAAGAAAATTGGAATAAATATGATTATTATAAAGATGCAGATATGATAGAAATTAGAATTTATGATTTACTCGAGAGATATCGTAATGGTGATATAGAAAAAGAAATTCCTAGATATTTAAGTGATTTAAATAGTATTGCAAAAGAAAAAAATATAAAGCTTTCTATATTTTTTGCTCCATCATCATATAAAGATTCTATGAAAAAAGGATCGCTTGAAGTACTTGACTATAATAGTGACAAAGTCAAAAATAGTGTAGCTGATTATGAATATCAGGCAAAAGTTTTTGAGATATTTTTTAAATCTTTAAAATCATTAGATAATATAGAAAAAATAAATGTTGCTAGTTTTTCTTGGGACGATGCTTTAGACCCAGAAGTAAAACCAAAATTGTCAGTTGCTTCTACTTTTAGAAATAAACAAGCGGAATATATTATAAAAGAATGGTTTAATTTTTCTAAATAATGTCAATACCTATTTTTCCACATTTAGCATAGGATAGCGTTTTTATGCCATAAAATAATGTTATTATAAAAATATGGAGTTTCTTGCTAAATTCAAGTTCCTCCTTTTATTAGACTAGTCTATAATTTATAATTCATTGTTATAAAAATATTTTTAAATAATGTTTATATTATTTTTTAATATTTTAATTTTGATATTTATTTTATTATAAGCTATTTATTTATTAAAATAAGTTTCGCTAAGATATTACTAAGAAAAGAATAAATTAATTTATGAACACAAATACCAATAAAAGACTTAATAAGAAAGTCATTTACAGTTTATTGTTGATCGTCGTCATCGCCGCATCTGCATCAATAGGTACATATGCTTATTTTACAGCTACAAGAACCACAACCGCTAATAGGTTTGTAGCAGGTACATTAGATCTCAATGTTAGTTCTAATGGTAGTGTGTTAGAACCTTTTGTTATAACTAACATGGGAGAAAATGGCACTATAGGTGGTGAAAAGACATGGGAAGTTAAAAATACAGGATCTCTTCCAGGTAGATTTTACATTAGATTACAAAATGTAAACAATACTGATAATGGATGTAATGATCAGGAAAAAATGGCAGAGCCTACTTGTGAAGCAGACAATGCTGGAGAACTTGGAAATGTTGTAAATCTAAAAGTACTTGTTGATGGAAGTGAAAAAGCTTCTTCTACTTTAGCTACAGCAAATATGGCAAATGTTGGTACACAATGGAGCGCTTTATCTCCTATAATTGTGCAACCAGGACAAACCATACTTGTAAAGACAATATGGTCAGCTGATGAAAATGCTTATAGCAATGAGATTCAAAGTGACGAAGTTTTATTTGATATGAATTTGAGATTGATTCAAAATATAAGTGGCCCACAGCCAGCCAACTAGTAGCTATTTGATATAAAAATAAACATAGTGATAGGGATGGACTGTATAGGTTCTCCCTATTGTTATTTAATTTAACTGAAAACTCATGAAAACTATCAGATTTATACTTCAATTAGCCAATTGGGCTATTCTAATATTGATTACAGTGATGGCTATATATTTTATAGCGCCAAAATTTAGTGGATATAGTGGATATCAATCTTTTGTAGTGCAGTCTGGTTCTATGGAGCCTACAATAATGACTGGAGATGTGATTATATCAAAACTGAAAACAGGGACGGAGGCATATCAATTAAACGATGTCGTGACATTTAATACGAATTCAGATGGTAATACTAGAATAGTGACACATCGTATTATCAAAATCTCTGATGAAAATAATAATACAAATTATTATACAAAAGGAGATGCAAATAGGTCTGAAGACGAAGATTTTGTGTCTAGAGATCAGATAATAGGTAAAGTCGTATTTAATATACCTAGATTGGGTTATTTTGTCAGCTTTGCTAAAACCTTACCAGGTTTGATATTGCTTGTACTTATTCCAGCCACTATATATATATTAAATGAATTGGTGAGAATAAAGAATGTTAAACAAGAAGATTAAAAAGTTATTACTTTTTTCGATTTTCTTTTATATTTTTTTATTGACAGCTCGTTACACTACAGCGGACATCTTTGCAGAAAGAATAGTAAGGAATAATCGTTTTTCAATTTTATCTCTTGATTTTTTGACATTGTCATCTTTCAACAGTGATAGAGCCATTGATCTTTTTAGGTCTTCTGGCATGTTGCCTGACGGATATGATATAAGAGGTATTAAAATGAAAAATACTTCAAATCAAGATTTTAAATATTTTTTAAACGCGACTAAGATAAGTGGTGATGATTTGTTATGTAATAAATTAAATATAAAGGTTTTAGATAGAGCATTTAGAGAAGTATATTCTGGGTCTGTATTGGATTTGTTTTATAAATTTAAATTGTCATCACAAAAGACTCAAGATTGGATTTTTTTGATAAGTTTAGACGATGATGACAATGAAATTAAAAATAAATTTTGTGAGTTTTCTATAGATTTAAAAACATATAGAGATGATGTAGATGAGACAGGAGGAATATATGCAAAAAGGTCGATGAGAAATATGATAACTACTGGCTCTTGGTAGAATCTATTTTTAATAAAAATTATTAAAAAATGAAGTATAATTATATTGAATTAGTATAACTTTATGAAATTTAATTTCTTAAGATTTTTTTTGTCTATTTATATATTAATAGTAGTAGTATTTGTATCAAATGCTTTATCTATTTTTAATATTCATACAGTAGCGAACACATTAGACAAAAGTAAAAACACAATTGAAAACAAAGTATTTTTTTTAAAAGAAAAAAATATTTATAATGAGGGAGATAATATAGCATATTATGCGCTTATAAATGGAGAAGAAAAAGTGATAGTAAATGATATAGACAATATAGGTGGTAATGTTTATACATCTTTAAATGATAATGGTGATAGAGAAATAATAAAGCCAGATCTCATAATTGGAAAACATTTTTTATCTTTTCCTTTCCCAGATATGATATCTAATTTTATGGATACATTTTCTGGAATAATTGTATTTTTGATATTACCAGCATTTTTTCTAATTTGTTTTGAGATATTTGCAATATTGGATATATTTTATGAAGATTTTTCTCGTAAAATAAAAGAATATATTATAGATAAAATAAAATTTGTATTATCAAAAATACACATTCTTTTATTATTGATAATAGTATTTATATTGGTGAGGACTTTTATATATTTAGAAGGTAAGTCAAAATATTTTTCATTAGCTTATACATTTGATGATAATAATTCTTCTTTTTTAAATTCTTCTATAAATAATAAAAACAATAAAAATAATGAAAGTGAAAAAAATAGTTTATATATAAAATACACAAATCCTTTAATAATAGAAGATAATAAAACAGATTCTATATTGAAAGAAGTATTAAAAGATATTGATAATAAAATAGA
>CAZYMY010000020.1:5154-7323 GCA_964648875.1 uncultured Candidatus Saccharibacteria bacterium
TTTAGAAAAGATAAATTAGAAATTTCTTCTAGGTCTTTCTTCTCTTGCTGGCATAGGTTTTGCTATATTGACTGTAAGTCTTCTTCCCATGAATTCTTTATCATGGAACATTTCTATAGCTTGTCTTGCTCCTGCATCATTAGACATTTCTACAAATCCAAAACCTTTTGATCTGCGTGTCATTTTGTCTATTATTATAGAAGCATCGAGTACTTCTCCAGCTGCGCTGAAATATCTTTTTAAATCCTCATTTGTTGATGTATAAGGGATACCACCAACGTATAATTTATTTTCTTGCATATTTATTTTTTCTAAACAATATTTTGTCTAGAATTATAATTAATTTTTGTAATTCGTAAGCACAGACTTTCCTACATTCACATATCAAACTAAAACTTGGACTAAAAAGACATAAAGAGATAATTTTTATTGAGACTAGAGAGAGCGAACTTACTTGACTATATGATAACACATATATTTTTTTTATCCTAATTTTATAATACACTTATTTAGATTTGTAAATATTGTTTTTTCTGTTTATTATTCTAAAATTAATTTATTATAAATAATAATTAATAATAAATATGATAATGGATAATTTAAACAATGCACCACAATTTACAAATAAAGAAAAAGGTGCAGAGATTAGAAAAAAAATAGCTAGTACTTTTTCTTCTTTATTCAAAAGATTTGGTAGAAAAAGTGTAGATGTTTTAGATACTACAGTAGGCGGTGTGGCCACTGGTATTGATAAAGGTATTGAAGCAGGTAAGTATGCATATAATACTACTGTTGCAGACATGAAAGAAATGGGAAGAAACTTTGTTGAAAACAAGAATGCGTTTGTAAATGATGTAAAATCAGATATAGAAGATGTAAAAAATTTGATAAATTCAGGTGTAAAATTAACAAAGGATCAATATAATTTAGCAAAAAATAAGATAGAAAAAGGAAAAATGTCGGTATTTGCATTTATAACTGAAAAAAAGATTCAATGGCAGAATAATTTAAAAAGACTTGAGGCAGAAAGAATACAAAGAAAGATTTTAAATATACAAAAGGTACAAAATACTCTAGAATTAAAAAAACAGAAATTATTAGAGAAATTAGCAATATTAAATCAATCAATGGCTTAATATAATTTAATAATACATATTAATAAATAAATAAAATTATGAAAAAACAGCAAGTTATAGATTTTTTAAATTCTTCAGAAATGTCAGAAGAACATAAAAATAGATTTTTAGATATTATAAAAGAAGAAGGTGATGATTTATCAATAGAAGGTGAATCACAGATTAGAGATGAGATGAATAATATATTAGATGATATAGCAAAAGGTGCAGGTGTAGATTTTTCTAAAGATGAAGAGTTGAATAATATAGAGTCTAAAATAGAAGAAGAAAATGAGGAAATGAATAAAGATTTGGCTGAATCTGAAGATTTGTTAAAATCACTTGATTTTGTTGAAAGAGATTTAGAAATAGCGGATAAAGAATAAATAATAAATTTTTTTTAAATAAAAACTATCAATATCATTTGATAGTTTTTATTTTGTATTATAGTATAATACTTGAATATTATGAATAAAATCCCTTTACTTGATATATTTGAGTCAGAAAAATTTAAACCATTTATTTATATATTTATTATAGGTTTTTTGCTCTATTTACCTAGTTTATTTTTTGGTTTTACATATCTTGATGACAATAGTCTTATTTTAGATCAAAGATATTTTTTGTCTGATATTGGAAATATATTCAAAATATTTTCTATAGACGTATTCAATTCTCCTTTAGGTTCATCATTTTATTATAGGCCTATACTCACACTATCTTTTTTAATTGATTATCAAATTGGTGGCGTATCTCCATTTATATATCATTTTACAAATATATTGATACATATAATATCTTCATATTTGATTTTTGTATTACTCACAAAATTAAATTATAAAAAGATAATTTCTTTTATTTTTTCAATAATATTTTTAATTCATCCAGTTCTTACACAAGCTGTATCCTGGATACCAGGAAGAAATGATTCTCTTCTTGCAATTTTTGTATTGGCTTGTTTTATATTTTTTATAAATTATTTAGAAAATTATAAGAATAAAGATTTATTTTTAGCTATATTATTTTTTGCATTATCTATATTTACAAAAGAGTC
>CAZYMY010000021.1:0-3706 GCA_964648875.1 uncultured Candidatus Saccharibacteria bacterium
ATTATACCACTCCAAAAAATATTTTAAAAACTACTCATACCTCACTCCATCTTTCGCGTTTAAAACCTTTATTTCTTTATTTAATGTTATCTAATTCCATAACATTAATTTTTTATATTTTTACCCCTCGTTTTCCTCCATTACTTTCAACAAAAAAATAGTATCAGTTTTTAATTTTGCTCTATATGAATCTTTTTGTGAATCAGATATCAATTCACCAATACCGTCTAAAACATGTTTATTGTCTATTGACTCTAATATTGTAATACATTTTTCTAAAGCTTCTTTAAAAGAAACTCCAGATCTTTCCTCCACAATCTTACGATTGATAGGCCAATTATTTTTTGCAAAATACTGGACATCAAAGATGTCGCGACTTGTCTTACCAATTCGCTCGAGCATCGCCATCAATTTATGCGCAAACATATCTTCTTTGACCATGACAAGCATAGAAATACCAAGATAAGTCTTCATCTCATATTTTGATCCAAATTGGCGAAGATTTACTTCAACTTTTATTTGCTGTGCCTTTGCCTCATATGAGACCACATTTTTCAAATTATTTTTTTGAATATAAGATTCTGTTATCTTTCCATAATTGCTTATAATTTTATTTATCTTTTCAAAAACTTCTTTTTCTTTTGTCTCATCCAATAAATCAAAATCCAAATCCACAGAATGCCTAGGTAAATCATAAAACATCATCGCTGCCGTACCACCTTTAAATGCTAAATGTGTAGCAATAGAAGTATCAGAATAAATATCTTTTAATATCTGCAATAAAATATTTTTATGTTTTGAATAGTCTAATGTCATATTATTTTTTATTATTTGTCTTTATTAAATATTTTAAAATATTCTTTAATCTTTTTTTCTAATCTTTTATTATGATATACCGGTAAAATATCAAAAACCTTATCCCAATTTAAATTTGCTAAATTGTCGAAATGATAATCTTTGGATACATATACACGATCCAAAAATGCACGCTCAGGTGACGCTATGGCGATATCATCTTTATGTTCTATACCTATAGCATTACTGAGTACATAATCTTTCATACGGACAAATTTAATTTTTTGATCGAGTATAGTAATTTCTCTATTCATATATGATGCTACAAAAATATTTCCATAATATTGAAAATTTATACCTTCGCGAGTCAACACTGTCTCAAAGCTAATATATGATGGAGTGTAAATGCGAGTAGCCAATTCAAATCTATTATAATTTTTATCTTTAGCATAAAACCCTCTATGTACTCTGATCAATTTTCCAGTCTTTACATAATAATTTAAACGAACTCTGACAGCAGTCTCATTTTGTTCACCCCACATCAAAATCACATCTTTTGTAGAAAAGATGGTTTTTGTAGATCTTAATAATATATCTATAAATTCGCCTTTTGTGGGTTTATTTTCCATATTGTTACTGGAAGTTAGTTTTAACCTAACATCTAGTCACAATTTTAACATATTTTAATAAAAAAACAAATATTTATAAACATTTTTAGATTTACCTCTACTCATATCTCACTCCATCTTTCGCGTTTAAAACCTTTATTTCTTTTTTTATTTCAATACTTTTTTCTATATTCCCTTTTGAAATAGACTTTTTAAAAATCACATTTACTGCGAGGCCTTTTTTCACATCTTCATTAAACCATTGATCAAAAATATAATTGCCAAGTGAATAATAAATATATTTATCTTTATAAATTTCTTTTTCTTGTGCGACATGTGGATGAGATCCAATCACCATATCAGCTCCAGCATCTATAAAACTTTTTGCTAAACTTTTTTGAAAATCATTTGAAAGTAATTTATACTCTTCTCCCCAGTGTGGCATGACTATTATAAAATCAACTTTTGTATCTGATTTTAATTTTTCTATTTCTTTTATAAAAATATCTTTGCTATTTTCTTTTGTAAATTGATTGTAGCCAATGAGCGCAATACATATTTCTTTTTCACAGATAATATTTGAAATATTGTCTTTTTCACTATTGTAAGCATTTCCAAAATATTTTATATTTCCATTATCCAAAAAAGTCTTTGTCTCTAAAAATCCTTTATAATAAAAATTGTCTGTATGATTGTTTGCAAGTGATACTGCTTTTATATTTAAGTCTTTTAATATTTGTACAGTGCTAGAAGGAAAAGTAAAAAGTAAATCTTTTGAATAAGAGCCATCGGCCAATATAGATTTTGTGGGATTTTCTGTGATAGGTCCTTCGAGATTTGCGACGACAAAATCATAATTTTTATTTTCTTTTTGTAAAGAAGCTAAAAAGGAATTTATAAATTCATCTATACTATTAGATTTTTCAATTTGCTTTCTTATATATCTGTCAGTCATGATATCTCCCACAAAAAGTAAATTTAAAATATTTTCTTCGTTTTTGTTTTTATCTTTTTCTATATCTTCTTTTTTTGAAAATTCATCTGTGGTGAAATTTACAAAAAGTGCAGGACTATTTAAAAATTTATCTAATAAAAAATAAATAGCTGAAAAAAATATTAAAATCAAAATAACCTTGATAAATATTTTCATATATATTGATTATAGCATTTATATACAATTTAAAAGCGTCTCTATTTTGAGACGCTTTTAAATCATCATATGATGATTATTTATTTTTTAAAATTCTATCTGCTTCCTTTTTTCCTTCTTTTGCAGCACGAATATAAGCTGATACAATTTCTGTTTTTGGAGCTCTTAATATTTCACTTATTTTTATATTGATTCCTAGTATTTCTAACATATATTATTATTTAAATATAACATGATTATTTTTATAATTCAATATTGTTCTTAACAGCCAACTCTTTTATAAGTTTTGTAATAGATAAAAGGAATCTGGCTTTTCTGCTTCTTTTATATTTACCAAATAATTTATAAAACTCTAATTTCTCTTTGCCTTCCCCTAAGACGCTAATGTATATATCAACTTTATATTTTGTATCTTTTAATACCTTTGCCACAGTAGTCTTACTATTAATCTGAGTATTAAAAAATGTTTTTATTTCCATCTTTCTTTCTCTTTTTAAAAATGCAGCAAGAGATGAATTAATATTTCTAGGAATTACTAAAATTATTTTTACAGAAGGCTTATTTTTAGCATACCTTTCTATTTTATCCATTTTAGTTTTAAAACCATCATAATTTTTTAAAGTACCATCATATACAAGAGTATATTTATTATTGAGATTAGATTGCTCACTAAAGTATGAATAAGCAAATTCCGTTTTACCACTAGCTGTACCACCAGCCATAAAAATTATCCTTTTATATTTTTGTGTTTTCAATTGTGATATAAAATCTTTATCTGCCATTTTGCCACTCTCTATATGAAAATCTTCTGATCTTTTTGGATCATAACTTTCTATCTTATTTTTATAATCATCAACTTCTATAATCATGAATATATTTTATCATTAAAATATTAAATTATATTAAATTAAAAACATCTCTATTTTGAGACGCTTTTAAATAAAATATTATTGAAAGAAAAAATTAAATTTCTTTTTTGCATTTACAACTACCCTTGCATCCACACTTTTTTGCTTTTTTAACTTCTTTTCTTTCTCTAAAATCACCTTTTGCCATATATTTAAATTTATATTAAAAATTATTTTATCTTGTATGTATAAATTATAACATAAAAAGAAAACCCTCGAGCAAGGCAGTAAGCTCAAGGGTTAAA
>CAZYMY010000021.1:3806-5240 GCA_964648875.1 uncultured Candidatus Saccharibacteria bacterium
GATGAATACAGTATATACTAGTTTTAAAATAAATGCAAGCTTTTTAGCCTAAAATAAAATGGGAATTTTCAATCGACAAATAAGCCTTTATTTACAAGTCTTTGCCAGAGTGTATCCAGCATTTTGTGCTTTTATATCAGTATCAAAAAAGATTTTATTTTCTTCTTTTATATTTGCTTTGCAATAGTAATAATAATATTTTGTTCCCCTTTTGCTGGCATATATAAAATGATTCTTTGTATTAGATGAAATAGTATTGGACGAAAAATTTGAATATTCATATTTAAAATCATATTCTTTTGCTAGAAAATCGTTATTTATAATCTTATATAAAATATATATATTCAATATGATAAATGTGATAATAATAGATAAAAAAGCTGAACCTTTTAATTCTATATTGATTTTTTTCAAAGTTTCTGTTATACTTTTATTCATATTTTATAGAAAATTCTTAAAATACTTAATAATTATACAATAAAACTATGGCACATCGTAAGGCGGCGGGAACCGCGAAAAACCTGAGAGACAGTCAACCAAAATATCTAGGGCTCAAAAAAGGTTCTGGAGAGACTGTAAAAGCAGGTAATATCCTTATTCGCCAGAGAGGAACAAAATTCCTAGCTGGGAAAAATGTAGGCATGGGTAAAGATTATACTCTTTTTGCATTAAAACCAGGAAAAGTAAACTTTTCTCAAAAAAGACAAACAAAATTTGATAATACTACAATAATGAAAAAAGTTATCAATGTTATCGCTGAATAAATAATATTTACAATAATATAATAAAAACCCGATTGAAAAATCGGGTTTTTATTTGTCTTGAACTAAGATTTTCTTGATTGGAATTCATATTAAAATGCAGATTTTATAATTTATAAATTTGTATTTTAATTTGTATTTTCATCGTGTAAATCGTGGTTCAGATTTATGGGTTTTGTCTTTACTTCACAAATATCTTTAATTTCTTTTTATTTTGAGAATCTTTTATTTCTATATCATATTGCCCTTGCTTTTTTATATGTTCTTTAGGAAGAATAATCTGATCAGGATTTAGAGAAATTTTTATTTTTTTATAAATAGCATCTACAATATCAGATTCTCTAATCTGAGAAAAAAGATTGCCTGTCTTATCAGCTTTATGACCCTCTATCAAAAGATTTCCTTCTGATTCTAAATCTAAAATCTCTTGAAGAGTATTTATAGATTTTAAAAATAAATTTTTATCTATCTCTTTTTTAAATTGTTTATTTTTATTTTCTTCTTCTATTTTTTTGATAGATTGCGGGGTGGCGATGACTACCTGCTTTTTTGGTAAAAGTACATTTACAGCAAATCCATCTGCTACTTCTTTTATTTCTCCTATTCGCCCATGTTTGGCTACATTTTGTATAAAAATAACTTTCATATATTTATATTATTTTAACAGAAAAAT
>CAZYMY010000021.1:5340-7307 GCA_964648875.1 uncultured Candidatus Saccharibacteria bacterium
TTTTTATAATAGATATAGCTTTATTTAATTGTGAATCTATTTTATTTCCACCTTTATCTAAAATAATTTTTTGTGTAGATGAAGCTATCATATCTGGCACAATACCATTTTCAGAAATATTTACTCCATTTGGTGTATACCATTTTGCCACAGTCACTTTGAGATCAGATCCATCTGAAAGCTTTATAAGTTCTTGCACACTACCCTTTCCAAAAGTTTTCTCCCCTACTATTTTTGCGACTTTATTATCTTTCAAAGCTCCTGCCACAATCTCTGATGCAGATGCAGAACCATTGTCTGTAAGTACTACTATTTTTACTTTCTTATCTTTTAATATATCAAAACCTTTTGAATAACTAACTCTATCTGCTACTGTTTTATTTCCTTTTTCTATCACTATCACTTTATCTTTACTTAAAAAGAAAGAGGATATATCTATAGCACTTTCTAAATATCCGCCACCATTTCCTCGTATATCTATAATTAAATATTGTTTTTTAGAAAGTATAAAATCTTGCAATGCTTTTTCAAATCTTTGTGCAGAATCTTCTGTAAATGAATAAAAATGAATTACAAATACATCATTTATAATTTTTGTCTCTATAATTGGTATTTTTATTTCAGCTCTTGTTATTTTTACTTTTGTAGTTTTTGCATCACCTTTTTTTACTATTTCTATTTCTACAGTTGTACCAATATCTCCTCTCACCATTCTCACAATTTCTTCTACAGACATTCCAGAAACATATTTTCCATTTACAGATACTAAAATATCACCAGACTTTAATCCTGCCTTTTCTGCTGGATTATCTTTTAATGTAGACATGATCACAGGAGTCTTTTCATTATATCCAATGACGGCTCCTATTCCACCAAAACTTCCTTTTATATCTTCTTCAAATTGTTTTGACTCATCTGGAGTAAAAAATTGTGTATATGGATCTTGATATGCATCTACATAACCTTTTATCATGCCATATTCTAAATCTTTATTTGTAGGCAAAGTAGATGTAGCTTTCCAAGATATAAAACTATTTGTCATATGAGTTTCTATTTCTTTTAATATTTCAGAAAATGAACTTTGCCCATTTGTAGCTTTTGCAGAATAAAAAATATTTTTATTAGAAAAATCTGACAAAAAATAACCAAATGTAAAAAAGAATATAGCTATTATTGCTAAATAGGCATATCTTAAATTGTGATTGTTAAATTTTTTATGAAAATAGCTTTTTATACTCATAATATTTATTTTATTTTTAATAATTATATCATATTTATATATTAAAATTTATATTATAAAATATACTTGTAATATATAGCTTTTTAATAAATTTTTAAAAACATGATAATATAATAAGTATATATATGCAAAATATTTATCTTTATAATACTTTATCTAGACAAAAAGAGCTTTTTAAGCCAATAGATGAAAAAGAAATACTTATATATTCTTGTGGTCCGACTGTATATCATTATGCACATATTGGAAATCTAAGAGCTTTTGTATTTGCTGATATTTTAAATAATACTTTAAAAGAATCTGGATATAATATAAAACATCAAATAAATATCACAGATGTCGGACATTTAGTATCTGACTCTGATGATGGACAAGATAAAATGGAAAAAGGAGCAGAAAGAGAAGGAAAATCTGTATGGGATATAGCACAGATGTATACTGATGCATTTTATTCTGATTTAAAAGATTTAAATATAAATACAAATAAATTTATTTTTACTCGCGCTACTGATTATATAAAACAGCAAATTGAAATGATAAAAATATTGGAAGAAAGAGGTTTTACTTATAATACAAGTGATGGTATTTATTTTGATACATCAAAATTTCCAAAATATTCTGAATTGGCAAAGCTTGATATAGAAGGTCTTGAAAAAGGAAAAAGAATATCTGATGAAAATAATAAAAAGAAAAATAAAACAGATTTTGCTTTATGGAAATTTAGTCC
>CAZYMY010000022.1:0-7017 GCA_964648875.1 uncultured Candidatus Saccharibacteria bacterium
GACCCATATCAGCCATATCAACCATATGTACCAAATGTAAATCCATATCCACAAAATTATGGTATTGTTTGTCCAGACGGAACAAGCGTGATGTATGTGTGGCAATGTCCAACAAGACAAATTCAACCAAATTATGTTTATCCTCCTTATACTCCAATAGTTCCTATAACTCCTGTTATACCTAATCCTGTAATCCCAACTTTTTATTGTTCATATAATGGTGTAAATTATCCTACACAAGCAGATTACAATGTAAATTGTAAAGCTCCTATATCTTTAATATGTCCTTTGAATGGACAAAAATATTATTCTCAAGCAGATTTTGATTCTTATTGTAAAAAATATTGTTCTTTAGATGGGAAATGGTATACATCAGAAAATGCATACAATACAAATTGTAAGCAAGTCGTAGTACCAACATTTCAGTGTGCTTATAATGGATATACTTATACCACAGAAGCAGAATACAATACTTATTGTAAACCAAAAGTATCTTTATATTGTCCTTTAAATGGTACAAATTATTCTTCACAAACTGATTTTGATGCATATTGTAAAAAATATTGTGCGATAAATGGTTTATGGTATTCTTCTGAAGCTACATATAATGCAAATTGTAAACAACAAACTCAGACATGTTGGAATGGTGCTGTGATACCTGTCACAGACACTTGTCCGATACAATATCAAACATGTTGGGATGGATCAAGAATTCCATTTACACAAACATGTCCAGCGCAATATCAAACATGTTGGGATGGATCAAGAATTCCAGTAAATCAAACTTGTCCTTCACAATATAAAGTATGTCCAAATGGACAATCTGTATTGGTGACTCAGACTTGTCCTACTGTCACTCAGACATGTTGGGATGGCTCAGTGATACCAGTGTCTCAAACTTGCCCAGTAAGAAATCAAACTTGTCCAAATGGCCAAGTAATACCAATAACACAATCTTGCCCAACACAGACACAAACATGTTGGAATGGAGCTGTGATACCTGTCACACAATCTTGTCCTGCACAATATCAAACATGTTGGGACGGATCAATTGTTTTAATGACACAAGCTTGCCCAGTAAAGACTACAACTACTGTTATAATAAAAAAAGTAGAAATTAGAGAGCATTCAGTAATTACTGATTTAGTCACAAAAGTAGGAAGTAATTCAGCACAATGTAATGGTGTTGGACTTATAGCGGGAAGCATCAATTCTATAGGTTGGTTTGAATTTGGAGAAACTATGGATGTAAATAAAACTACAAATTCTGCATCTATAGGATCATCTGCAAATTCTCCATTTTCAAATGTAATCACAGGTCTCAAACCAAATACTACATATTATTGTAGAGCTGTGATGGCAAATAAAGACGGTACATATCGTGGAAAAATAGTTTCATTTAAGACATTGTCAGCTTCTAAAACAAAAGTGACTTATCCAGCTCCAAAAGGTGAATCAAAAGTAAAACCAAAAACAAAAACAGAATTTATATGTGCTGATGGTTCAATAGCTGTAGCAAAAACTGTTTTAGTAGGAGAAACAATAAATTCCGGAGCAAAATTACTTGCTGTAAATATTGAAAGAAGTGTGCCAGATTTTGTACAAGGATCATTGTTTAATTATAGGATTACAATTACAAATAATTCTGATACCGCAGTCACAGGCGTAGATGTAAAAATAGTTTTACCATCTGAGATTAATTTTGTTGATGCTACTACTACAGCAGGTATTACTGTAAAAGATAATATCATGACAGTACCACTAGCATCATTAAATGCAAAAGAAGTAAAGACATTTATACTTCCAGCGAAAGTAAGTAATAATTCTGAAATAGGAAAAGCTGTAGTGACTACAGTATATGCTTCATACAATTTACCTGTCACAGGTTCAAAAGTTGTACGTGATGAAGTATCTTCATATATGGTTGGTAATATTGTGTCAGGAGATGGAAAAATTGCAAATGATAAAGATAAATCAAAATCTTTAGCATCAATTTTATTTCCTCAAACATTACTTGGTTGGCTAATATTATTTGCAATTATACTTATAATAGTGATACTTGTGATGAATATAATGAGATGGTTAGCTGAAAGAAAAAAAGAAAAAGAAGAACATACAATTCATCATCATATAGCTTAAAAATAATTATTTAATTATTTAAAAAATAAATAAAAACAAAATTACCAGAAATGGTGGTTTTTGTTTTTTACATAAACCCCAGATATTTTCTCTTACAAATTTGTCTTGAACCAAGATTTTCTTGATTAAAATACAAACCCCTCCTAAATCCTCCCCCAAGGGAAGGACTTTAAATACATATTTATAACATCTGTATTTTAATTTGTATTTTTATCTTGTAAATCCTGGTTCAGATTTTATTATGATTTTAATTGGTGCTGTATTATAATATCAATTATGAACACAGAATTTAAAAATATAAAAGAAGAAAATTTAGAAATTGTTGCAGAACATTTGCATGATCTTATAAAAAACTTTTTTAAAAAAAATGAAAGAGCTTGTGTTATTTTCTTAAAAGGAGATCTTGGAGCTGGCAAAACTACTTTTACAAAAAGATTGGGAAAAATTATCGGAATAGATGAGACTATTATTTCACCAACTTTTGTATTACGAAAAGATTATAAAAACATGATACATGTAGACGGATATAGATTTGAAAAAGAAGAAGAGGGATTTAGCTTGGCTCTTGATAGAGAAATAAATGAAAATAAAAAAATCATTTTGATAGAATGGCCAGAAAGATTTGTAAATGCAGTAAAAATAAATCCTGATTTTACAATAGATTTTTATCATGTTAATGATAAAGAAAGAGATATTTCTATAAATTCACATTAAGTGTTAAAATTTAGTTAAGAAAGATTTATGAAAAAAAGACTTGTCTTACTAGATTCTCACGCATTACTTCATAGGGCATATCATGCTATGCCTGGATTTGCTACTTATAGTGGTAAACCAACAGGAGCACTTTTTGGTTTTATAAAAATGATTTTAAAAATTAAAGATGAATTAAAACCAGATTTTTGTGTGGCTTGTTTTGATAGAAAAGAGGCGACATTTCGTCATGAAGCATATGAAAATTATAAGGCACATAGAGCAAAATCTGATGATGAATTGATTGAACAGATAAAAGAAGCGCCGAGAGTTTGTGAAGCTTTAAATATACCTGTTTATTCTCTTGCTGGGTTTGAAGCCGATGATCTTCTTGGCACTATTGTAAAAAATATAGAAGATTTAAATTTTAAAACACAGACAGGTGATGATTTAGAAGTTTTTATAGCTTCTGGAGATATGGACACAATGCAATTGATAGATAAAGAAAATCATGTAAAAGTATATACTTTAAAAAAAGGTTTGGGAGAAACTATTGTATATAAATATCAAGATGTGATAGATAGATTTGGATTTACACCAGAATCTATACCAGATTATAAAGGATTAAGAGGGGATAGCTCTGATAATATAATAGGCATAAAAGGTATTGGAGAAAAAACTGCGACAACTATTATAAATCTTTTTGGAAGCATAGAAAATATGTATGATCTTATACACAAAGATTTAGAAAAATTTAAAGAAATATGTTTATCTAAAAAAGAAAATAAAATAACAGACAGAATAATAAATTTAATTATAGAAGGTGAAGAAGATGCTTTATTTTCAAAAACTTTGGCTACTATAAGAAAAGATGCACCAATAAATTTTATTTTGGAAAATAAAGAATGGCTTAAAGATTTTGATGATGAAAAATTTGTAAAAATTTGTAATGAATTTGAATTTAAATCTTTTAGAAATGTGTTTAACAGCCCATCCTTAGCCATTCCTAAAAGTAAGGACATAAATACGAATAGAGATTTAAATATTGGTGGATATGATTTTGAAAATACAGTCCTATCCCCCGTCCCCTTTCCAAAGGAAAGGGGAGAAACCGGTAAGGAGATAGAAGATTTAAAAGTAATGTTGAATTTGGTAAATAGTGAGATTACAAATCCTGATATACAAACTATTTTAAATGAAACAGAATCAGATGATGAATATGAAGCAAAAGAATATTTAGAAAAAAAATTGAAAGAAGAAAATCTTTTTGATTTATATATAAAAATAGAAAAACCTTTAATTTTAATTTTAAAAGAGATGAAAGAAAATGGTATTTATTTAGATAAAAATATTTTAGCAGAGCAAAGTAAGATATTGAGTCAAGAATTGAAATTATTAGAAATTGAAATATATAAAGAAGCAGAAGAAGAATTTAATATATCTTCACCAAAACAATTAGGATATATTCTTTATGAAAAATTAAAATTAGGTGAGAAAATAAAAAAAACTGCAGGTGGATCTTTATCTACAAATGCTGGGGAACTTGAGAAATTGAAAGAGAATAATAAAATTGTGAGAGATGTCATCAATTATAGAGAGCTTAGTAAATTGCTTTCAACATATATAAATTCTTTACCAAATTTTGTAGATGAAAATAGTATTATACATAGTACTTTTGTACAATCTGGTACTGCTACAGGTAGATTTTCTTCAGAAAATCCAAATTTACAAAATTTACCAGCAAGATCTGAAGACGGACTTTCTGTGCGTAAAGCTTTTATTGCTAGAGATGGATTTAAATTTATATCAGTAGATTATTCACAAATAGATTTAAGAAGTGTTGCAATACTTTCTAAAGACCCAAATCTTTTAGAAATATTTGAAAAAGATATTGATGTGCATACAGGTGTCGCTGCAAAAATATTTAAAATAAATGAAAACGATGTCACGGGGGATATGAGAAGAAAAGCTAAAACAGTAAATTTTGGAATTCTTTATGGTATGGGAGTAAATGCTTTAAAAGACGCTATGAAAGTAGATAGAAAAGAAGCTCAAGAATTTTATGATGATTATAAAAATACTTTCAATGTGATGATAGATTATCTTGAAAATGTAAAACAAAATGCAAAAATAAATGGATATACAGAGACTCTTTTTAAAAGAAGAAGAAAAATACCTCTTCTGTCTTCAAAATTGCCGTTTTTAAGAGCGCAAGGTGAGAGAATAGCTATAAATGCCGGAGTACAAGGCACTACAGCTGATATATTAAAACTTGCAATGATAGATGTTGATAAATATATACAAGAAAATGGGAAAAAAGATGATATAAAAATATTACTTCAAATACATGATGAATTGATTTTAGAAATAAAAGAAGATTTGATAGAAAAAGAATCTTTAAATATAAAGAAAATTCTTGAAACAGTATTGTCAAAAAGAATTAATGATAATGAGTGGAAAAATATGTTTTTAGAAAATACTGCCGTAGAAAATGTACCAATAAAAGCAGATTATAAAATAGGTAAAAGTCTTTTCGATTTGAAATAAGATATAATAAAAATATATGATATATATTATTTTCGGTACAAATTTTGAAAAAAGAGAGAAAGCAAAAGACTATATAAAAAATCTTCTTAAGAAAAAAAATATTGATTTTGAAAAACTTTTAGAGGTGCCAAAAATCAATATAGACAATTATAGTCTTTTACCAAATTATTTTGGTAGTATTTCTCTTTTTGGAGAAAGGCTTCTAATAAATATAGAAAATTTACTTACAAAAGAAGAATCTAGAGAATATTTATATAAAAATTTGGAAAATATGCATATAAGTCAAAATATTTTTATACTTGATGAGCCATTTGCTCTTGCTCAATCTTTTCAAAAAGTAGAGAGAGATTTTGAAAAGCTTGGAATAAAAGAAAATGCATTTGATGCTAGTGAAGAAAAAGATAAAAAAGATATTAATCCTTTTTATCTTTGTGAGCTTATAGAAAAGAGAGATAAAAAGTCTGCATGGCAAGAATGGAAAAAACTTTATACAGAGTGGGGTGATAGCGAAGCTCAGGCTATACATGGAGCTATTTGGTGGAAATGGAAAAATATGTGGACGGCTTTTTTGGATGGAGATAAAAATAATTATTATAGATTTTATAAACTTTCATCTAGAGAAATAAATTATACAGAAAAAGAATTAGAATTTTTTGGAAAAGAAATATCAATAATGTCTATGAAGGCGAATAATGGTGAGATAAATCTAATGAGAAGTATAGAAAGATTTATATTAAAGATATAGGATTTTCCTCTTGACAAGGATTATTTGCTAGTGTATACTATATGAGTAAAGTGAGATTATAAGAATTAACAACTTTATTAAAAAACTATGAAAAAAGCTTTATTTACAACATTTATATTTGCATTTATATTTATAGGCGCTATGTCTATGAATAAAGCAGAAGCAGGATATTGTCTTCAAGGTGGATATTCTATGAATTCATGTTCATATTATGGTACCCCTGTATACAATCCTATGTATGATAATGGATTAGTAAGCAATATGTTTGGAGGTTATTCTACATTATATTCAAACCCAAATTCAAATTACGGAGGTGGATATTATAGTGGTAATAATTATGGTTACACTGGTTATAATAACTATGGTGGCAATAATTATGGTGGTTATTCTTCATACTCTTCTTATCCATATGGTTCATCATACGGTAACTCATCATATTACGAACAACCTTATTATAATAATTACGGTGGCTACGGTGGTTATAATGGAGGCTATGGCAGTTATGGAGGCTACAGTGGTTATAACGGAGGCTATGGTAGCTACTACGGTGGTTATAGCAATTACGGTGGTGGCTATGGTAGCTATAGCAATGATGGAATAAATTTACAATTTGGTTGGAGATAATTTAATCAAATATATAAAATAAAAACACCTTCTATTTTAGAAGGTGTTTTTATTTTACTTTTTATAAAAAATTTGATATTATATGTTCAAGAATCAGGAATAAAGAATCAGGAATAAGATGTAAAGTTTTTTGCTTCGCAAAAAACTTTACATCTTGCGTCTTGCAACTTATATCTTGCATCTTAAATGCCCCTATAGCTCAGCTGGTAGAGCAGCTGCCTTTTAAGCAGAAGGTCGCAGGTTCGATTCCTGCTGGGGGCACATGAAGTGTG
>CAZYMY010000023.1:0-1674 GCA_964648875.1 uncultured Candidatus Saccharibacteria bacterium
TTAAATTATTTTTTAACAACTGCACCAGCTTTTGGTCTTTTTGCTCCATATTTTGAGCGACCTTGCTTTCTATTTTCCACTCCTCCAGCGTCTAAACGCCCTCTCACGATATGATATCTAACTCCAGCCAAGTCTTTTACCCTACCACCACGAATCATGACAACTGAGTGCTCTTGAAGCTTATGCTTCATACCTGGAATATATGCTGTCACTTCTTGTTGATTTGTAAGTCTCACTCTGGCTATTTTACGCAAAGCTGAGTTAGGCTTTTTTGGAGTAGTAGTAGTAACTTTTGTACAAACACCTCTTTTAAATGGTGAATTGTAAAAATTGGCTCTATTACGCTTTGAATTCCAACCTTGAGATAAAGTAAGAGATCTTGATTTTCTAATTACTTTTTTTCTTTTATTTTTAATTAATTGATTAATTGTAGGCATATTTTTATTATACTATATATTAATTAGATTTTCTACCCTTTGATCTTCTTGATACAATATGAGGATTTGAATATTTCTTATTTTTTCTTGTTTTTCGACCTCCTGTAATTTTACCTGTTGCTGTCTTTGGTCTCTTTGTTCCTCTTGGTTGTGATCCTTCTCCACCTCCATATGGATGATCCACTGGGTTTTTGGATTTAGCTCTTGTCTTTGGACGAATTCCAAGCCATCTACTTCTTCCTGCTTTACCTATAACTCTGAGTCTATATTCATCATTTGACACTGAGCCGATAGAAGCAAAACATGTGTCTACAACTTTTCTAATTTCTGTAGATGGTAATTTTATAGACGTGAATCCATTGTCATGAGCTACAACTTGTGCAAAACTACCAGCACTTCTCACAAGTTTTGCTCCACCATGTTTTTTAATTTCTATATTAAAAACATTTGTACCTACAGGTATATTTCGTAATACACATCTATTTCCTATTGATAAATCAGTTTTTTCTGAAACTATAAATTTATCACCTACTTTAATTTCTTTAGGGATCAAAACATATCTTTTTTCTCCATCAGCATATATTGCAATACCAATAAATCCAGATCTATTTGGGTCATATTCTATAGAAGCTATTTTGGCAGGAATATCGATTTTGTCATATTTAAAATCAACATCTCTAAAACTTCTTTTATGTCCTGAGCCTTTATAGGGAGTTGTTATTCTGCCATCAGAATTTCTTCCTACTCCTCTACTAAATCCTTTTGTAAGAGATTTATGTGGTTTATTTTCTGTTAAGATTTTTCTATAATCAATACCGGTCATAGTTCTACGAGACGGTGTTGTTGGTTTATACTTTTTCATAATTTTCAATTCTGTATATCATTTATTAATTAATTTTTCGGCTTAATTTACCATATTTTGATAATTTTTTTATGCAATATTTTATGCAATATTTATTTTGTCGCCTTTCTTTAAAAAGATATAAGCCTTTTTAAAACCAGACTTAAAACCAAACTTTCCTCTTGTAAATACTGCCTGTCTTGGTTGATTTACAACAGTTATTTTTATTGGTTTTACTTTATATTTATTTTCTATTTCTTTAGAAATAGTCAATTTTGTAGCATTGTTTTTTACATTAAATGTATAAACATTTCCAGAAGATAAATTGGAAGCTTTTTCTGTGAGTCTTGGAGAAATTATTAAAGAATCACTTTTTACTTCTTCTTTATTTTCTTT
>CAZYMY010000023.1:1774-3165 GCA_964648875.1 uncultured Candidatus Saccharibacteria bacterium
TTTGAAAGAAATTATTTTTTGAATTTTCGCTTGCGGGGTTTATTCAAAAAATTATTTCTGAAAAATTTTAATAGTTATTTTGATTACTTTAATTTATTCTGAAGATACTCGACTGTAGCTTCTGGATTTGTAATTACAATATATCTTGCATTTGCTATATCGTTTGGATTCATGTCATCCATATTGTGAGCTAAGACATAAGGAATATTTCTAAATGAATTTTTTTCATTTATTCCTAATTTAGAAAAAGTCATATATACATTTCCTTTCTTTTTGAAAGTTAAATTTTCAAATTTTGAAATGTTTGAAATATTTTTCATAACATCTACAGCTTCTTTAGTTTTATTATTATTTATTTTTACATCATCTACAAATAATATTTTTCCATCTTTTAATTTTGCAGAAAGTATATTAAATAATGCTTGAACTTTCATGCCTTTTGGCAAATCTTTTTTATAACTTTTTTCATTTCTAGGACCATGAGTCACACCTCCATGTCTCCAAATCGGAGATCTTTTTGAGCCGTGTCTTGCGCGACCGAGACCTTTTTGTTGCCAAGGTTTTTGATTTGAACCTGCTACTTCACCTCTATCTTTTGTATGTGCAGTACCAGCTCTTTGATTTCCTTTTTGTATATATAATACTTGTGAGACTAAATCATTATTAAAATCTAATCCAAAAATATTTTCTGGAAGTTCTATTTCTTTAACTTCTTTTCCTGTTTGATTGTATACTTTTACTTTCATATATTTTTTTGATTAAATTATTTTTGAATTATCTCGACGACAGTTCCTCTTCTACCAGGTACGGCGCCTTTGACTAAAATGACTCCGTTTTCTATATCCACATCAAGAACTTTTACATTCTTTTGTGTGACACGATCAGAACCCATTCTTCCTGCCATGCGCATACCTTTTACCACTCTACCTCCGGCGCGACCTCCACCACCGATAGATCCAGGCTCACGAAGTGAATGTTTTTGTCCATGTTGGCCCCATCCACCTTTAAAACCATGTCTTTTTACTACACCTTGAAATCCCTTTCCTTTTGAGACTCCTGATATAGTGACTATGTCTCCTGCTTTAAATACATCAAGATTTATATTTGCACCTTTTTGTATGTCTCCAGTAGAACATTTAAATTCTTTTATAATTTTAAAAGCTTCATTTGAATGACCAAGAACTGATTTTGATACCCTTTCTTTTTTTTGTGAAATTGAGGCTACTTGTATTCCATCATAACCATCTTTTTCTTTTGTTTTTACTTGAGTGACAGTAAGTGGACCAGCTGACAATATAGTTGCTGGTTGTACAGCTCCTTCATCATCAAAAAACTGAGTCATATTCTGTTTTACGGCAATTGTGAATTTCATATATTTTAACGACATAGCT
>CAZYMY010000023.1:3265-6456 GCA_964648875.1 uncultured Candidatus Saccharibacteria bacterium
TAAAACTAACCCATTTTTACATTTATATCTACTCCAGATGGAAGAGATAAATTTGTAAGTGCTTCTATTAGTTTTGGATTTGGATTGAAAATATCAATTAGGCGTTTATGTACTCTCATTTCAAATTGTTCTCTAGCATTTTTGTAAATAAAAGTTGATCTATTTACTGTATACTTTGAGATTTCAATTGGAAGAGGTATTGGCCCACAAATCTCTGCATCAAATCTTTTTGCTGTATCAATTATTTGTTTGACAGATATATCTAATACTTTTGGTTCATAAGCTTTCACCAAAATACGAAGTTTATTATCTTCTATTTTTTTGATAGATTTATTTTTTGGAAAATCTGTTTCAGTTTTTCCTAGAGCTTTTACAGTTTTCTTTGCGGTTACAGTCTTTTTAGATGCAACTTTTTTCACTGCAACTTTTTTTGTTTTTGTTTCTTCTGTCATATTTTTATAAATAATTGTTATAAAGAGCAATAGTTTTTTGATTTTTAATTTTTAATTTGATATTTTTTATCTTTTTTATTAAGCAATAATTTTTGTAACAACTCCGGCACCTACTGTTTTACCTCCTTCACGGATAGCAAATCTTCCTTGCTCTTCTAGAGCGATAGGAGCAATAAGTTTTACATGCATTCCTTTTATTGTATCTCCAGGCATAACCATTTCTGATCCTGCTGGTAATGTACATTCTCCTGTTACGTCAGTTGTACGTACATAAAATTGTGGTTTATAACCATTTAAGAAAGGTGTATGTCTTCCTCCTTCTTCTTTTTTAAGAACATAAACTTCACATTCGAATTCTGTATGAGGCTTTACTGATCCAGGCTTTGCAAGCACTTGTCCTCTCATAAGATCTTCTTTTTTTACACCTCTTAAAAGTAGACCAGCATTATCTCCAGCCATTCCTTCTGATAAAGATTTGTTGAACATTTCAATACCTGTGACTGTAGTAGTCTGTGTTGCAGTAAGACCTACTATCTCTATAGAATCATTTAATTTTATTACACCTCTTTCAATTCTTCCTGTCACAACAGTACCTCTTCCTTCAATTGTAAAGATGTCTTCTATTGGCATTAAGAAAGGTTTGTCTAATTCACGTACTGGCTCTGGAATCCAATTATCAAGAGCGTCCATTAATTCTACAATACTTTTTGCCCATGGATCATTTATATCTTTAGCTTCAGATGCTTTTAGACCTGAACCTTTGATTACAGGAGTATTTGCTCCATCATATCCATTTTTTGTTAAAAGCTCTCTAATTTCTTCCTCTACAAGCTCTATCATGTCTTGGTCTTCTACCATATCGCATTTATTTAAGAAAACTACGAATTTTGGTACACCTACTTGCTTTGCAAGAAGAACATGCTCTCTTGTTTGTGGCATAGGTCCATCAGTAGCTGCTACCACCAAAATAGCGCCGTCCATTTGAGCTGCACCTGTGATCATGTTTTTGATATAGTCTGCATGTCCTGGAGCATCAATATGAGCATAATGTCTCTTTTCTGTCTCATATTCTGAGTGTGAAAGAGAAATTGTAATACCACGCTCTTTTTCTTCTGGAGCTTTGTCAATTTCGTCTACTGATTTCATCTTAATGTTTGGATTCATTAAATGAAGAACATTAAGAATACCTGCTGTTAAAGTTGTCTTTCCGTGGTCAACGTGACCGATTGTTCCCACATTTACATGTGGCTTTGTTCTATTAAAATCTGCCATAATTTTATTTTAATTTTTATGATTAAGTCTTGTTATTTCTACATCTATTCGCGAAATAATATTGGACTGTTAAATAAACTAATAATAGCACTTGCCAAAATAAAGATGAAGTCAAGTGAATACTCAAAATATTATCATAAATTCAAAATTTATGCAAATAAAATCTATATATTATACGGCTATCTTGTCTTTATTTTTTTAATAAGTTTGTTTTCAAAATCATATATGAGCTGTATCTCTTCATAAACTATAATATAATCGCCATTTTTGACATTTGTATAAAAATCATTTTGTGTTGATAGCACTTTTGAATCAGACACTCTAAACATATTATTTGGTATATTTTCTGGCAAAATAATGCTTTTTCGCAGTTCAGAAAGAACTAATTCTTGATTTATAGATTCTGCAGCACTTTTATTATTTGTAGATATCACATAAAGTATAGATAAAGTAATCATTATAAAAGAAGCAAAAAGAAATCCTAATTTAAACAATTTTGCAAAAGATATTCTTCTTTTATTTTTTTTAAATAAATTACCAGATAAAGGTAAGCTATTATTATTTTTTATATTATCTTTTACTATATTTACTTTTCGACTTTTGCTTATCATAATTATTTTAATTAAAAAAAGTCGCTTAAAGACAAATGTCTTTTAACGACCTTTCTTATACATATTTATATTATAAACGACATTTTGTAAAAGACAATATTTTTATAAACGACAAACTGTGAATAACTAAAAAGAATATAATAATTCTATAAAAGACAAAATATAAGGCACTAAAATTTTAAATACATTTACAGCTACTATTATTATCACAATCATTAGAATAGGGTTGGAAAATAAGTGTTTTATATAAAAAAATTTATTTCTCATTTTATTTTCTCCGCCAATATATTCTGCTCTATAATGTCTTTTAGAAGTAAATACAGATTTTATTTTTAAATATAAATTTTGTAAATATAAAAACAATTCTGAAAATACAGAAAATCCATCAGCAGGAGGAAATGGTAAAAGATTAAATAATGCTAAAAATATATTTACAGTAGTGATAGAAGATAATATAAAAAATATATCTTGAGTTAAAAGCCCAACACTTTTTAATATATAAAATATAATTACAGAAAAGAAAGCTAATAAAAAATTTGCCAATATCCCAGCAGAAGATACTGCGAGTTCACCATATTTGTTTTTTAAATTATTTGGATTATATGGCACAGGCTTTGCCCAGCCAAAAGGTAAATTAAATAATAAATATGAAAATATTGGTACTATTATAGATCCTATCATGTCTATATGAGATATTGGATTTAAAGTTATTCTACCGGCATTATAGGCTGTATTATCACCATTTCTGTAGGCTGCATAGCCATGAGCAACTTCGTGAAATATAATAGAATAAAAAAGTATTATTATAAAAAATATTGTAGTAAGCATATATAAATCAAATTATACTAAAATAGTG
>CAZYMY010000024.1:0-6300 GCA_964648875.1 uncultured Candidatus Saccharibacteria bacterium
CCAGATCATTGATGTTTGTTGATTGAAGTGTTCCATATTTTTTAATTAATTATTTAGTAAATAAACTTAGATATTCTTTAAGATAAAATATTCTATCTTTTCTGCGACCCGTTTTTTCTGTAAACAATCCTAACCTTTCAAAATCTTCTGCGATAGCCGATGCTGTAGGGAATGTAACTGAAAGCATTGATTCTATGTCTCTCACAGTAACCACTGGCTGAGAGAACAACAACCTTAATAATTCTTTCCCAAGCTTCTGACGTTTTACTCCCATACCTTTCTCTATTGATGTCTCGTATCTCTTTCTTAAGTCTATAATTTTCCCTAATGTCTCTCTTGCATTTTTTGCGGTCTCAAGAACACCGGTAAGGAAAAAACGAATCCAATGCTCTATATCATTTGTAACTCTGACACGAGAAAGGACATCATAATATTCTGTACGATGTTTTTCAAAAAAGTCAGAAATATAAAGAGTTGGCTTATTTATTATTCCTAAGCTTACTAAATGAAGAGTTATAAGAAGTCTACCAATACGACCATTACCATCTAGGAATGGGTGAATAGTCTCAAATTGATAATGAGATATAGCTATTTTAATAATATCAGGAACATCTACATTTTTGTTGTGCCAAAACTTTTCCATATCACTAAGTAATTCAGAAACTTCTTCATGGTGAGGAGGAATATATACGGCATCTTTTAGAGTTGCTCCACCTATCCAGTTTTGACTTATACGAATCTCTCCCGGTAACTTTGTGTATCCACGAACACTTGAAAGTAAAACTTTATGTGTATCTTTTACTAATCTAATTGAAAGAGGAAGATTCTCAAGTTCAGTAATTGAATAATTTATTGCTTTGACATAATTTTGCACTTCTTCCCAATCGTCTCTTTTTTCTGGATTTATTTCTAGTTCCGGGAGAAGAACTTCATCAATTTTAGTTTTTGTTCCTTCTATTTTACTTGAAGTAGTAGCTTCTTTAGCAATATGCATTTTTATAAAGAAATCTACATCAGGAACTAATTTTGAAAAAGCATTAAGTTCTCCCAAATATCGCATTGAATCAGAAAGAAGCAGATCAATCCTTTTGTCCGTCCATTCAAATGTTTTGTTTATTATTGAAGGCTGAAAACTTTTATAACCTTCATTTTGTCTAAATGTTCCTGATTTATATTTATCTGTCATAATGGTAGTATATCATATAATATAAATTATGCAAATTAAAGATTAACAGCTTAACTTTTAATTTGAATATATGAAATTTAAAGTAAAATAAACCTAATTTTAAGATCTTTTATAATAAATATAGAATTTTATCTCTTCAATTTCCAAGCTTTTTCTTGTCTCACAAGCTCCATATCACTATCATGAATATGATTATCAAGTATCATTTTTACTATCTTTTCCATCCTTGCTCCTTGTGATCCTTTTACAAAAATCAAATCTCCCCCAACTTCATTTTCATTCCTTCCTTTTTTATAATCTTCTTCTATTTCATTTTCAAGTATTCTCAAAGTTTCTCTTCCTGCTTCTATATTTTCTGAAAAAATATAAACGATTTCTCTATCCATACCATTTTTTATAGCACTATCAGCTATCATTTTTGCTCTTATACCACATACTATCAATATATCGGCTATACCTACGATTAATTTACCAATATTTTCATGCTCGATTCTTGTAAAATCTCCAAGCTCTAGCATATCTCCTAATACAAAAATCTTTTTACCTTTTATATTTATATTTTTAATTATATTTATACCATGTCTCAATGCTTTTGGTGATGAATTGTAAGAATCATCTATAATAGTACAGTTGTGTACTCCAGACAATATTCTCATACGTCCATTTGTCCTTTTTGCTTTTTCTATATCTTCTATAGCTTTATTTATATTTATATCAAATTCTTTAGCTATTATGAGAGATGGTAAAAGAGAATATATAGTCGCCTCTCCCAAAATTCCTTTTAATTTTATATTTAAAATATTATTTCTTTCTTCATTAAATATTGCAGAAAAAGATATGCCTTCTATTTTATCTATATATTTATTTTTCGCTTGTATAATTGTATTTATATTTTCTGCATAAATATCAGCTTCTCTATTTTGTATAGAATATGATTTTAATATGATATTTTTATCTTTCATTTCTTCTGCTATCTTTTTACAATCAATATCATCTGCATTATAAATAAATATTCCACTTTTTTTTATATTTTCTATTAAATATTTTTTTTCTCTTATTAATTTTTCTCTATCATTATCAAATGCTTCTATATGCACTGGCACTTCTGCAAATCCAGTAAGCACTGCTATATCTGGCTTTATATATTTACATATATTTTTTATATCGTCTGGCGCATCTGCACCAACTTCTAAAATTAAATATTTATATGGATAATGATCAAATATAGAAATAAAACCTTTTATTATAATTTTAATCCATAAAATAGGATTGGTCCAGCCAGTCTCTAGTCTCAAAATAGTAAGTGGTATACCAAAATCACTATTCATACTTTTTTTACTAGCAAGCACTAAACTATCACCATCTTCTCTACATAAATTTTTTCTGATTGCTGTATATATAAAATCTTTTGTAGTAGTTTTTCCTAAATTTCCTGTTATAGCTATGATTTTTGGATTATTTCTTTTTAATAATATTCTAGCCTGATAAGTAATGATTTTAATAATTATTTTTTTAAAAAAGTTTTTCATATATCATTATATTTTAACAGATTTTTATATTATTTTTCTATAATTTTTTATAATTTATTTTCTCAAATATTCATATTCTAGACAATCACATTTTTTTACTTTTTTACCTGATCCACATAAACATGCATCATTTCTTGAAATTTTCTTTTCTCCTATTTCTCTTGCCGCATCTACCTTGCGAGATGATTCTTGCATTATCCTTTGACTTTCAAGATTTGCGACTATATTGTCTATATGCATTATAAAATTATAAAAATCTTCTTTCATTTTATCTTGCATAGCTCTATATGTAGCTAAAGCTTCTCTTTTATATTCTACTATTGGATCTCTTTGACCATATGCTCTCAAATTCACAGCTTGGCGAATATTGTCCATATGCTCAAGATGAGCCATAAAATATTGATCTATTATTTGCAAATATATATTTCTCAAAATATCATAAAATACTTCTTCATTATATTTTTCTTTTTTATCTTTTATAAAATCTCTCAAATCTTCTTTTACCTCCATTATTTCTTCTAAGATTTTATCTATTTCTTTTCTATCTCCGAGTAATACTTTTCTTCTTCTATCATATATAGATTGTCTTTGATGATTTAACACATCATCATATTGAAGAGTATGCTTTCTTGCATCAAAATGAAAGCCTTCTATTTTTTCTTGAGCACCCTCTAAAATATTTGATACCATTTTACTTTTTATCGGCATATCTTCTGGTATATTGAATCTATTCATCATATTTTTTACTCCGCCTCCACCAAATACTCGCATGAGATCATCTTCAAGTGATACAAAAAATTGTGTAGCACCATTGTCTCCTTGTCTTCCAGATCTTCCACGAAGCTGATTGTCTATACGACGAGCTTCATGACGCTCTGTACCTATCACATAAAGACCACCGAGATTATTTATCTCTTCTTTTTCAGCTTCTGTAGAATTTGGACCGCCGAGCTTTATATCTACTCCACGACCTGCCATATTTGTAGCTATAGTGACGGCATGTTTTTTACCAGCATTAGCGATAATCTCACCTTCTTTTTCATGATTTTTTGCATTTAATATTGAATGGGGAATATTTTCTCTTTCTAAATATTTTGAAACTAATTCATTTTTTTCTATTGATATGGTACCTATAAGTACAGGCTGTCCTTTTTCAAAAAGCATTTTTATTTCTTTTGCCAATGCTTTTAATTTCCCTTTTTCTGTTTGGAAAATAAGATCTGATTTATCTTGTCTATTTACATTTTTATGTGTAGGAATAGTAGCTACTGATAAACTATATACTTTAAAAAATTCTTCTTCACTTGTCTTTGCAGTACCACTCATACCAGAAAGTTTACTATAAAATCTAAAATAATTTTGGAAAGTGATAGACGCTACAGTCTTTGACTCTTTTTGTATTTTTACATTTTCTTTTGCCTCCACTGCTTGATGAAGACCATCACTCCATCTCCTACCTGGCTGCATTCTACCTGTAAATTCATCTACTATCACTACTTCTTTTTCTACTCCACCATTTTCTTTTTGCGTATCTCTCACTACATATTGCTTTTCTTTTATATATAAAGCTTTTGCTTTGACAGCTGTTTCTAAATGATGAACTAATTTTATATTTTCTGCAGCATAAAAATTTGAAAGATTAAATTCTTTTTCTGCTTTTGTTATGCCATTTGGAGTAAGAGAAATAGCGTTTTGTTTTTCGTCTTTTTGATAATCTTCATCTTCTATAAGTCTATCCGCAAAACGAGCAAATCTTTTATAAAGTTCATCAGAATCTGTAGCTTCAGAAGAAATAATAAGTGGTGTACGAGACTCATCTATCAATATAGAGTCTACTTCATCTACTATAGAAAAAAAATGTCCTCTTTGAACAAGATCATTTGAATTGTATATAAGATTGTCTCTTAAATAATCAAAACCAAATTCATTGTTTGTACCATATGTGATATCTGCATCATAAGCTTGTTTTCTACTAATCACTCTCAAATATTCATTTTCTATTTTATAACTTCCTTCTTCTTTTATTTCTTCATCATCTATTTTTTCTTCTTTAATATCTACTTTTCCAATAGACTCACGATCAAAAATATATGATATTTGATGATTGAGTGCTGATACTGTGAGACCAAGAGCATCATATATTCTTCCCATCCATACAGCATCTCTTTTTGAAAGATAATCATTTACTGTGACTACATGTACGCCTTTACCAGACAAAGCATTTAAATAGGCTGGCAAAGTAGCAACTAAAGTTTTTCCTTCACCAGTTCTCATCTCTGCTATATATCCTCTATGCATCATAATACCTCCAACAACTTGCACAGGATAATGCATCATACCGAGAGTTCTTCTTGATGCTTCTCTTACAAGAGCAAAAGCCAATACTAAATTATTGTCTAAAATTTCTTGAATTATTTTCTTGTCTTGTAATTTATATTCTAATTCATCAAGATTTTTTGCTTTTAAAATATCTTCTTCTATTTTTATTTCATCATGAATTTTATCTCTTAATGAAATACTTTTATTTTTTAATTCTTCATCATTTAAAGTCTTTAATTCTTCTTCTAAAGCAAAAACCTCATCCACTATAGGATTTATCTTTTTTATCAATTTTTGATCTTCTGATTTAAATATATTTTTTAAAAATGCCATAAATATAGAGCTATTTTAACACAAAATTATTTTTTTTGCTCGTATATTTAACATTGACAAATCAAATTAATATTGAGTTAATCTTTTGATACCAAGCTCTGGAATATTTAAATTATTATCAGTATTTACTATAAACTCTATACATCTCACTGATTCTTCTACTTTTATAAATTCTCTAGTATTTTTTTTATTTCCTGCTTTTTCAAAAAAATGTGTTTGCATCTTATCTGGATAAAAAGCTGATACTGATACATTGTGTGGAGCAAGCTCAAAAGCCAAAGATTCTGTAAATCCCTTCACAGCATATTTGCTAGCATGATATGGAGCGCGACCTGCCTTTCCATAAAGTCCAGCTTGAGAAATAATATTTATTATTCTTCCACTTTTTACTCTTTTCATATATGGTAAAACTTTTTGAGATAAAAGTATTGTACCAAGAGTGTTGACTTCAAAAACTTTTTTTATTTTAGAAAATTCATTGTCTTCCAATTTTCCTTCTATCCAAATACCAGCATTGTTTATAAGCACATCTATTCTTCCATATTTTTTTATCACATTGTTTATTGCTTTTTCAATAGACTTTTCATCTGTGACATCTCCCAATACAAAATCTATATCAAAATATTTTTTTATTTCTTCACCCTTTTCTTTTTCTGGAGATAAATTGATAACTGTGTGATGCTCTATTAATTTTTTTGCTGTTGCGAGTCCGAGGCCATCACTTGCCCCAGAAATTAAAATAATTTTTTCTTTTATTTTAGACATAAATTAATTTTTTATATCTAAATTATAACATGGAAAAAATAAGAACCCACCCTAAATCCCCCCCTAAAAATCTAGGGAGGGACTTTAGCTTCGACAATGTTCTCTATCTTTATTTAAGATAACTCTTTTTATTCTTTATGTTATAATATTAAAAATTAAAAATAAAGG
>CAZYMY010000025.1:0-5683 GCA_964648875.1 uncultured Candidatus Saccharibacteria bacterium
TTTTATTAAAGAGGTTTAAACTTCGAATTATTTTTCCTTAACAAATATTTGACAGCATGTTGTGATTTGGTATAATTGTATTATCTGAAAGGCGGGAAATCGGAGTGCCGCCGGGCCGCGTGCCAATGGAGGAGAGTTCCGTCCTCCCAGATGAAAAGACTACTAATTTATTTAGTAGTCTTTTCATTTCAACTTATTTTTTTTATCTTTGTAGTAGATCTATAAAATGCGGTTTTTATATAATATTTATTTTCTTCTAATAATTTTATTTCTAAAGCAAGTACTAGACCTTCATTTTTATCTATTATTTTTTCTATAAAAAAGAAATCATCTATATTATCTTTATTGTTTTTGATTATTTTATAATTATAATTATTTAATATAATATTTAAATCATTAAAAATATTTATTATCTTATTTTTATCATATTCATCTCTTTTTCTTTTTTCTACAATATGTTTTAAGACTCTTCTTTTTAAAATAATATGTATTTCTATATTTTCAAATATTATCTCTTCTAGATAATTATCTATTTTTTCTCCGTCTTTCATTTCAAAGTATTGCTCTATAAGTAATTTTATTTTTTCAAAATTATTATACATATTCAATAAATTATATCATACGGATAATGTGAAGAACTAAAGAATGGAATATATTTTACATCACTGTTAAAATCTCAGGTTTATCTTTTGTAATCAAAATAGTATGTTCAAAATGAGCGGAATTTTTACCATCTATTGTACTATAAGTATATCCATCTTTTTCATCAAGACAAACTTCATCATCACCAAGATTTACCATCGGCTCTATGGCAAGTACCATACCCGGCACAAGCTTTGGACCTCTCACTCCATCATCAAAATTTGGTATAAGTGGCTCTTCATGAACTTTATATCCTACGCCATGTCCAGCTAAAATTCGGACAATACCAAATTTCTTTTTTAATTTTTTTTCTTCTTTTAAAATAAAATTTTCTATTGCACATGATATATCATTTACATAATTGCCTGCTACTGCCGCTTGTATACCAGCCTTTAATGCATTTTTTGCAATCAAAAGTAATTCTTCATTTTCTTTAGAAATTTTCCCAACTGGAAAAGTGATAGCATGATCAGTAATCATACCATTGTGAACTATGCTCGTGTCTATTGATACAATATCTCCTTCTTTTAAAACTCTCTCACTCGGTATCCCATGTACAACTTCATCATTTATAGAAATACAAAGAGTAGCAGGATATGGATAATCTGCTCCATATGGTTGAAAATTTAAAAGTGCAGGTTTGTCATTGTCTATTTTTCCTTTTTCACTTTTTGTAATTAAATCAAATGCTAATTTATCAAGCTCTAAAGTAGATATTCCTGGCCTCACTGCTTCACCAAGTTTTTGCATTATAAAAGCCAATCTCTTTCCAGATTCTCTCAAATTTTTTATCGTATTCAAATCAGTTTTTAATTTTATACTAGACATTATTGTTTATAAGATGATTCTACATTAAATTTTGCATTATTATATTTTATTTCAATATCATAATATTCTTTTATATCAGGCTCTAGCTCTTTAAGACTATTATATTTATTTGTTAATTCTAATATTTTAGAATTAAATTCGTTTTTTATCAATTCAATTGCATCTCTTAATAAAATATTATCTTTATCTTTAAAAAGATGAGAAAAATTTGCTTTATAAAAATCAGCTAATTGCATTCTATTATTAGTCCAAGGATCTACATTACCAAATAAAATAGAAAGATCTTTTAACTGATTGTCCTGTTCTATATTATTTAATTTTGCAGATAATTCATTATTTTCTCTTGATAAACCATCTAATACCAACGTCTTACTTGATATTTTACTTTTATGTTTGGCTTCGCTCTCAAAAACTCCTAATTTTTTAGAATTTAAATCTGTTATTTCAGCACGAATCCCAATTGACTGCACTTCTATTTCTTTTCTTCTCTTAATTATATTTTCATATTCTTCTTTTTGTGAACCAAATATAGCCATATCGTAACCTTTTCTATTAATTACTTTTAAATAAATAGTTTCGTCTAATTTGTCAGATAATCTACTATCTAAAATTTTAAGACTTTCTACTTTAGAATCATTAAAAAAAAGTTCTAAATTAGTTTTTTCATTATAAATTTTATTTAATTCCATACTAAAGCTTTTAATATATTCTTTATCAAAACCTTTTTTCCTTAAAGAATCAACCAATTGTTGCCACTTTATCATTGAATCAAAACCTTGTTCAGCAAAATCTAATAAACTTTTTTCTTTTTCATTAAATTTCTTTAATCTCTCAGCACAAAATTGTCTTATACTATAAAAATCTTTAAAATCATTTTTGTTTATATAATTAAATATGTCTTTTGGATACAATTCTTTTTCATTTATATGATCTATTGGAACAAAATTATCTTTACCAACAATTTCTTTATAATATAATAGCTTTGAATTATTTCCTTCAAAAATATTGTTTATGCTTTTTATATCACCCTCTTCTTGTAATCTTAAAACGTGAGACATGAAAATCCTATGTGTCGATATTTGCTTTTTTATCAATTCCAAACCTTCATTAGATATAATTTGAAATTGTGAATCTTTATCTAAGAATTGACTAATATATTTATAACGCTCTCTAATAGAATAGGGGCCTGTATCTTGTTGCAAAGAAGTTTTTGATCCATAATATGAAGACACTGATTCTATATCATATATTTTATCAGCAAAATCAATTAATTCTTTATTAAATTTTTGTATATCTAATGCTAGTTTATTTTTTTCAAAATCAAAATCATTTTTTTCTTTTACTTCAGATGCTAATTTTGTAAGACCTATAGCTTCTTTTTCTTTTAAGATTTTTTCTTTTACCTCTTCTAAAACTATATCTTTTACATTTTCAATTTGATCTGATTGTGTATTTACTAACTCTTCAACTCTTTTTATAGGAAAAAAGAGATATTTTATGCTACCACCATTTTGTCTTATGTGAGTTTCTATATTAGAAAAAAAATAATCATCCAAATATTTATCTTTCAAATACTTTTCTGTCTTTGGATAAAGTCTCTTTTTTAAATTATCAATATGTCCTTTTCTTTTTTCATATAATCCTAAACCTCGCACTAAGTTTTTCTTTCGTTTTCCTAATTCCCTGTTTTTTGGCACGCTATTCTTTATATCATCTAATTCGCCGACTTTCATGCCATCTAACTTATTAAGAATATTACCATGCTCACCTTTTTGAAAAAAATCTCTAAATAGACTTTCAGGATCCTTTTTAGCATTTTTATATCCATCTTTAATTTCTTTTATTACACTTTTTAAAGCGCTAGAAATAGCGAATCTTTTTTTCTTTATATTGTCTAATTCTTTTGTATCTTCTATTTGTTTCTCTTCAATATTAGCTTGTACTTTTTTTACAGCTTCATATTGCTTTTGGGTTTTATTAAGAGATGCTTTTCTTTTTTCTTTGACATCTTCGTCTGCCTTAATTTTCTTTTCTGCTTCTTTTTGTTTTAACTCATTTAGAGATACCATATTTTTATTAAAATTAATATTATATAAATAATGATTAAATTATAGCATAAAAGAAAAACCCTAAATGCTATTTACGAGGAACCATACGGAACCCCACATTCAGGGAATTACTTGCTTGTATATATAATAACACAATATAAATTAAAAAATCAAATTATAAATCTATTTTTTGTAATTATAAAAACAAAAAGGAATAGGACAACCTGGAATATCTGCCCACTCAGTATTTTCTCTATCAAAAATTTGAGTTGGAAAATCTTTATTATTTGCTGTTAATAACATAAATTCTCCATTACTATGACGAATCATTTGTGAAGCTAATATAGCATCTGCTACACTTGGTGTTATACGAGTATCTGATTCTTTTTTAATTTTATTAATATTCAACAATTTTTGTTTATAAAATACAAAAAACTTTTCTATATCTTGCGGATGAATTAATAAATTATTTAATTTATTAACAATATCTCCTGACCATATTTTAAAATCTGATTCTTTCTTAAAACCTATCTCTAATTCATATTTTATAAATTCATTAGTACATAATTCATATTTACCATTACCTATAATTTCATTTATAAAATCTCTAACCTCTGGATATTTAAAATAATAATTCCAAATACAAGTGTCTATTATAAGCCACTTTTTCATAATTTTATCTATTGAACTCAAAAATAATTTCGCCTTCTTTCTTATTCTTCCAAATTTTATTTAAAGCTATCAAAATTTCCTTATTCTTAGTATCAATAATTTTGCTTTTGTAATTAGAATTATTTTTTATCATATCTAGATTATATCATAAAAATAAAAAGCTATGGTATAGCTTTTTATTTTTGTTAATATTTTTTAAAATATTATCTTAATACTCTCTCATTGTGAGTTGAGCGTCTATCTTTTTTACAAGATCTATGACCACTGATACTGCAATGAGAAGTGATGTACCGCCTATAGCTAAAGTATTTACTCCTGTGACTCCTTGAAGTATTATAGGTAATACTGCTATAAGACCTAAAAATATAGCACCAAAAAATGTAACTCTTGAAAGTACTGAACCTATATAATCAGCTGTTGGCTCTCCTGGACGAAATCCTGGTATAAAAGCTCCTGACTTTTGTAAATTTTCAGAAGTCTTTACTGGATCAAAAGTCACCGCTGTGTAAAAATAGGTAAATAATACTACAAGTACAAAATATGCTATACCATAATATAAATTATTTGATAAGAAATTTGCTGTACCACTAGCTATATTTTGTAAAACAGTACTTGAAGAATTGCTAAAAAATTGTGCAAACATTTGAGGAAATAGCAAAATAGATATAGCAAATATTATCGGTATCACACCTGCTTGATTTAGACGAATAGGAAGATAAGTATTTGTAATACCGCTTGAACCATAAAATGTACTTGCTTGTTTTGAATAAGTGATAGTGATTGGTCTCTCTGCTTCTGTCACATATACTACACCTGCTATCACAAGTAATACTAATATGATTATAGCTAAAAGCATTGGTATCATAGACACATCAAAAGTCTGAATGATTTGTAATACTTTTGTAGGTAAAGCAGCTACTATACCAGCAAATATTATAAGTGATACTCCATTTCCTATGCCATATTCATTGATTTGCTCACCAAGCCACATGAGAAGCATAGATCCAGCAGTGATCACGACAATATTAAATACCATAGAACTCATAGAAAGATGAGGAATAATATTTTGTGATGCAAGTAAAGAAAGAAGAGCATAACCTTGTACAATAGACAATGGTACAGTTATAATCCTAGAATATTGTGAAAACTTTTTTCTACCAGCCTCCCCTTCTTCTTGATACATTTCTTTAAACTTTGGTACAAGAACTGTGAGGAGCTGCATTATAATAGAAGCTGTGATATATGGACCTACACCGAGCATCACTATAGAAAAAGAAGATAATCCACCTCCAGAAAAAATATTTAGAAATCCAAGAAAACTATTATTTGAAAGTGCATTTGCTAAAGCATCTTTGTCTACTCCTGGTATCGGAACAGATGCTAAAAATCTAGTCACAGCCAAAATAAATACAACAAATAGTATTCTATTTCTCAAAACTTTATCTTGTAAAACTCTTTTTAATGTTTGCATATTTTTGTCTTGAACCAAGATT
>CAZYMY010000026.1:0-5598 GCA_964648875.1 uncultured Candidatus Saccharibacteria bacterium
TAGCCCCCGAAGGGGGAATAAATACAAAACACAGTCCTATCCCCCAGCCCCTTTCTGCAACCTTCGCCCTACTTTCACTAAAGTTTCAGCAAGATACGGCAAGGCTTCGGTGGCACACAGCAAAAAAGTGGAAAAGTATAAATTCTAACACTTCACATATTTTTTATGTATTTTGAATTCTTTCCCCCTTCGGGGGTTAGGGGGAGTGTATCTGTATTCTCTCCCTCTCCTTGGGAAGGGGCTGGGGGTAGGTCAGAAAGTTATTTGGAGAATGCTTGTCTTAGGTCTTTATTTACACACTCTCAGCTATTTCTATAAAAATCTCTTTATTCAAGTCTTCTGCTCTAGTTTTTTTATCTATATTTAATTTTTCAAAAATATTATCCCAATCTGGTTTTTTGTCTATATTATCTTCATTTAAAACAAAACCATTTTTTAAATTATTCAACATCATTTTTCTTTTATGTGAAAAAGCTGATTTTATTATTTTTAAATATTTTGTTTCTGTATTTTTATCTAATTTTTCTTTATTTATTTTTATTTCAAGTACGGCGCTGTCTACTTTTGGTTTTGGAAAAAATGATCCAGCAGATACTTTGTAAATTAGTTTTGGCTCACCATAAAGTTTTACAGCAAGAGATAATATTGTTTCCTTTTTATCTTTTGCTACAATTCTCTCTGCTACTTCTTTTTGTACCAAAAGCACCATTTTATCAGGTTTATTTTCTGTTGATAAAAATTTTTCTATTATAGCTCCTGTGATGTAATATGGAATATTTGCTATTATTTTATAATTATTTAGGATTTTAGCCCCTCCTTTGGAGGGGCTCCGGAGGTCAGGATTTATATTTAAAACATCCCCTTCTATTATTTCTAATTTATTATTTTTTATATCTTTTTCAAATTTTTCTTTTAATATTTCTATTAGCTCCCTATCTTTTTCTATACAGACAATCTTTTTCGCATTACTTTCTAATAGTTTTTCAGTGAGAGCCCCTTTTCCCGGTCCAATTTCAAGAATAATATCATCATTTTTTATTTCTCCAGCTTTTACTATTTCAAATATAGCTTTTCCACTAGTTAAAAAGTTTTGTCCTAAAGATTTCTTTGGTTTCATAATCGCATTTTAACATTAAAGATAATATTTTAAAACTCCAAAAAATCTTCTTCATATTCATCATCTTTAAAATCCCAATTTCTTTTTTGATTTTTCTTCATTACTTCTTCCATGTCGCTCAAATAAAACACATCATGATAAATCACTTCATCTTCACCTAGCTCATTTACATCTTCCAAAAATTCACTTGGTATGTTTACTCTTCTATCGCCATATACAGTTCTCATTTCCGCAAAACATAAAAACAATTTTTTCTTTGCTCTAGTGATAGCAACATAAAAAAGTCTTCTCTCTTCTTCTGATTCTTCTAAAGTTTTCTTTTTCTCGCCTATATCTATATGTGGAAAAAGATCTTGCTCTAGACCAACCACAAATACATAATCAAACTCAAGCCCTTTTGCTGAGTGTATAGTCATAAGTCTTACACCATTTTTTATTTCTTCATCATCGTCTTGATCACTTTTTAAAGAAGTTTCTTCTATAAAAATATCAAATGCCTCACTTGCTTTTGTATTATCAAACTTTTTAGTAATTGTCACAAGCTCGCGTACATTTTCTAATCTTTCTTTGTCTTCGCTAGATCCATTTAAAAGTTCATACTCTATACCAGAGTTTTTTATAATTTTCATTATTATTTCAGCTAATTTTTTATCTCCAGATTCTAAATCTTTTTCTATTTCATCTAAAAGGTCAAAAGTATTTTGTATTTTTTGTCTCACTGAGTGTGTCAAAGTATCTATTTCTCCTGAAAATATTTTTATAATAGTCGCTTTACCTATTCCCCTTTTTGGCGATTCAAATATTCTTTTTAAATCTGATAAATTGTTTCTATTTCTACTTGCTCTCAAATAACTCATAACATCTTTTACTTCTTTTCTTTCAAAAAATTTGGTACCAAGTAATTGATATGTCACATTGTTTTTTATCATCGCCTCTTCTATGATGCGAGATTGAAAATTTGTCCTATAAAGTATGGCTATTTCTTTTAAATCTGCGCCATTTTCTGCAATTTCTTTTATCTTTTTTGCTACAAAATTGGCCTCTGCTTTTTCATCAAAAGTCGGACATATTTCTATTTTTTCATTACCACCCTTATTTGTAAAAAGATTTTTTGGGAATCTAGCTTTATTTTTTTGTATAGAAATATTTGCCAATTTTAAAATATTTGGAGTAGATCTATAATTTTCTTCCAGCAGCACCACTTTTCCATTTGGAAAGTCTTTTTCAAAATTTAATATATTTCGTAGATTTGCACCTCTCCAAGAATATATATTTTGATCTATATCACCGACTACACATATATTTTTATTTTCTATATTTAATAATTCTTTTATAAGCTCATATTGAGAATTATTTGTGTCCTGATATTCATCTATGTGAATATATTTAAATTTTTCTTGATAATAATCTCTTATATTTTTATTTTTCTTTAAAAGCTCTATTGTTTTTATTATCAAATCATCAAAATCTACCGTGCCTTGTTTTTTTAATTCTTCATCATATTTTCTCCATACTTTTTCTATAATTTCCATATTATAGCTTGCTACTTTTTTACTATAATCATCTACTGTCTGCCAAGAAGTTTTTTCTTTGCTTATAGCATTTCTTATTTTACTAGCGTCATGTATTTTTGGATCAAGATTTAAATCTATTATTATATTTTTTATGACGCTATTTGTGTCTCCTGTATCAAGTACAGAAAGATTTTTTGTGAAGCCTAATTCTCTACCATGTTCTTTTAATATTAATAAACCTAAAGAGTGAAAAGTCTTTATTGTTGGTAAATTTTTATTTAGCCAAATATTTTTTTCATATTTTTCTATTAAACCTTCTTCATTCATTCTTGATATTATCCTTTCTAGCATTTCTTTTGAGGCTTTATTTGTAAACGTGACACATAATATATTTTTTGGTTCAACACCATTTTTTACTATATTTATCACTCTCTCAGTTATAGTTTTAGTTTTTCCTGCTCCTGCGCCAGCCAAAATTAAAAGCGGTCCTTCTGTATTTTGTACCGCTTCTAATTGTTTTTCGTTTAAAGTAATATTATTCATAATATATTAGAAAATATATTCTAACACAAAAATTCTAGCACAAAAGTATAATTTATTTTTTAGAAAATTCTTTTGTATATGCTCTTCTTAAAAATTGTAATATTGTCTCATCTTCTTTTGGGTCTATTTCAAGTGAATCCATAAAACCAATAAGTATATCTGCTATTTTTTCTTTATCATTAAAATTTATATCAGTATAATCTTCTTTATATTTTAGAAAATGTTCTACATTTAAATCTTGTAATAAAGATGTAAAAACATTCTTTTTAAATAATAAACCTTTTTTCTCAAATTTGATTATTATTTCTTCAAGTTTTTTATTTACATATTCATTTATTTTTTCAAGCTCTTCTTTACTGATATTTTCTATCACAAAATCATTTTGTGTATCTGATGCATTTTCTATGCTAATATTTTGAGATATTTCTTCTCTATTTTCTCTTGCCATTATACCTACATTTGTTATTTTCTTTTCTATTTCTTCTATTGCTAAATTTAATCTATTGAATTTATTTTCAAATTCAGCTCTAATCTCATTTTTTAAAAGTAAAGATCTTTCATTTTGTAAAGATAAACTATCATATACATTTTTCTCTACAAAATCCATTTTTTTATTTATACTTAAAGTGAGATTGTTTTCCAACCTTCTTTCTAATACATCAAATTCTTTAGTGATTTCATTGCTGGCTACTTCTGCAAATTTTCTAATTTCTTCACCTACTATTTTTTTACTTATATTATTTATTTTTTGTTTTAAAATAGTATCACTAGATAAATTGTCTTTTAGAGATACAAAATTACCCTCTCTATCTTGAGAATGATAAAGTTTTTTAGTTATTTGTTTTCTAAAGTCTTCTATATCAGAAAGACTACTTTTTATATATGGAGTTTTAATATCAAGAATTTCTTCATTCATATTTTTTAATAATCACCTCTTTTAAATAAATTATATCACATTTTTTATTGCAAGTTTTTTATTTATTTTTTATATGCAAATTTTATTTGATTTGTGTTATAATATTACAAATTATGGGTTTTATAAAAGGCAAGTATTTATAGTAATATAAATAACAGTTATAGAAATTCTCACTTGTCTCAATCTTATGAAAATATCAAATTTAACAAAAAGATCTAGTCTATTGTCTCATGTCTTTATTTTAATTTCTATTTTTTTTGTATTTACAATATCAAAAGTAGATGCCTCTATAATAGACAATGTTATAGGTTTATTTACAAAAGAAAATAAAGGTGAAACCGTAGAGAGATCTTCAGACGATTCCTCTTTTTTATTAAGATCAAATATATCAAATCTATTTTTAGATTCAAATTCTTTTAAAAATAAAGATTATATATTAAATATAGATGAAGATGTAAAAATTAATAATGATGGCGCACTTGTAGTACAGTCTGGACCTATGCGTGTATCTACAGAAGAGGAAAAACCTGTAGATGATACCATATCTGTATATGAGATAAAGCAAGGAGATACAATAGAAACAGTAGCGAAACTTTTTAATATAAGTAAAAATACTATAATATGGGCAAATAATTTAAAAACCACAAAACTTATACCAGGAAATACTTTGCTTATATTCCCAATAACAGGTATTCAATATACAGCAAAATCAAAAATATCTTTAGCAAATATTGCAAAGAAATATAGAGCAGATCTTGAAGAAATAGCTACTTACAATGGATTGCCGGCAGATACAATGATAGCAAAAGGAGAAAGTGTGTTTATCCCTGATGCAGAAGGAGAAATTCAAGTTGAAAGTAAAAGTAATAAAACAAAAGTTGTAACTCCAAAGTATAAAAATAATGTAGTCGCTGGATATTTTATGAAGCCAGTTTCAGGATGCGCCCGAACACAAGGACTTCATGGTCCATATGGTACTGCTATAGACTTTGGTTGTAGAGTCGGTACAGGTATAGCAGCAAGTGCTGATGGTGTCGTGATCAGATCTGATAGCACAGGATACAATGGTGGATATGGGCAGGTTGTGATTATCGCCCATCCAAATGGTGTACAGACAATTTATTCTCATCTTTCTAGAATAGATGTATCTGTAGGACAAAAAGTTTCTCAAGGACAAGTAATTGGGGCTACAGGAAATACAGGTCGCTCTACTGGCCCACATCTTCATTTTGAGACAAGAGGCACAAGAAATCCGTTTTAATAAGTATTTTATAAGAAAATATGTTATATTTTTATAAATTACTAAATTATTTAATTATTTATTTAAAATAAAAAATATGGCAAAAAGATCAACCAGTGTAGGAAACAACAAAAAATCTCATTCACATAAAACAGCAAAAAGACTTGCAATAAAAAAGCAAACACTTAAAGCTTTAGCAGAGAGAAGAAGTAAGTAAAAAGAGAATAAAACTGTTTTAATAAATAAAAGCCAATATGAATTGGCTTTT
>CAZYMY010000027.1:0-5248 GCA_964648875.1 uncultured Candidatus Saccharibacteria bacterium
TACCGTTACAGATCCAGATGTTGGATTTGTAGGGTTTGTAGGATTTGTAGGGTTTGTTGTTCCTCCACAACTATTAAGAGCTGCTCTTGTCAAAGAGTAAACATTACCAGTATTAATGATATTGTTTGCTGCTTGATATTTCATAACAGCTGCTTTGGTTTTTGCACCAAAGTATGTTGTCTCCATACCAGCAGATCCTACTCCTGTTGTAGAAATAGTGAATCCTTTAGCATTGAGAGTTTTTTGTAATTCTAGAACTTGCGCTCCTGAACTACCTAGCTTCATATTCTGTGTGAATTGGAAGCATGAAGGTGTTGATTGTGCTGAAGCAAAAATGAATCCAGCCAATGCACCTGCTGAGATAGCAGCTTTTGCTGCTGTCTTTAAATTAAAAGTCATATTTTTATAAAAATTTATAATTCTTGATCTTATAGAGATCGGAGCTAATAAAATATTTTTGTTTTGCTTCGACAAGCAAAATACTTTAAAAGCTTTTTCTAAACCAATCGTTGTTTTTTATTTTGATTATCGTAAGGGTAATCAAAACATACGATTGAATACACACACTTATTAGGGTTAATGTTAAATTAATAAATTAACTAATAAATTTTTCTAATCTGCGTCTATATTCTATTGCCAACGATCAATCTAGTTTTTTTGTGATACCTATATTATTACTTATAAATGTATCTCAAATACCAGAGGACGCCTCCTACCAGAAAGAGTCGTCTACAAATAATATATCATAAAAAAGTATTTATTGAAATAAAGCCCAATAAAATCAATAGTTTAGTTAAGATTGTTAAGATTTTATAATATATAAAAAATTATTTAGACAATATGTATTTACTCCATCTTTTGTCCCCTATCTTTTCTATTCTATTTTCATCTACTAGATCATTGAGTTCTCTTTGTATTGTCTTCACAGAGCAACCTATTATCTTTTTAGAAATGTCGTTTATGGTCACCTCCACTCCTCTTGTAAACAATGCCAATATTTGTTCTCTTCTATTATCTTTTCTATCTTGATTTTTAGCCATTTTACTCATCTTATTAATATCTCTAAATTTATTTTCTGTATTAGATTTTACAATTTTTTCTGAGCTATTTTGTCTATTATTTTTTGTATTATTTTTATCAAAACTGTCCTTTAGAAATTCATTATTGTCTTTTATATTATTTATTTTTTTATTGTTGTCGTTTATAAATTGTCGTTTATAAACTGAGTTGTCTTTTATACTCCCCTCTTCTAATACAGTATTTTTTTCTAAAAATCTTTTTGTGGATAAAATATTTTCATTTTTATTTTTTTCAAAATTATACAAAGTTTTTTTATTTACTTCTTCTGCGATATTTGCAAATCTTTCTGTAAACACATCAAAAGATGTATTTGTATTTATTTCTATATTTTCTTTTTTATTAAATATATCCAATAATATATTTTCTTCATTTATATATAGATTTTCTTTTGAGATTTTAAATTGTTTTTTTATTAAAATATTTTCAAGTAATCTGAGAGCATCTATCACTATATCTACATTCATCTTTGATATGAGATTAGACTCTTTTGCTATGGTTAGATATGAGATAAGTACAGATATAGTATCGAGACAATTTTTATAAAGTACAAAAATATTTTTTTCTCCATCAAAAGCTATTTCATTTATTTTCTTTAATAATTTATTTGTCTCCTTTCTCAATTCCAATTTTATATTTTCATTGTCGTTTAAAAATTGAGATATTAGATAAATTGCTATCGCAGTTTTTTCTGTCTTTTTGGCTATTAGTAAATTGTAATTAATTTTATCTTTATCCATATTTAATTTATTTATATAAAATCACAAAGTCAAAATCTATATTGTGATAAATCAACTCTTTTCTAGATATAATACTCTTTTTTATCAAAATATCAAGCATTAATTTTTTTAAAAATATTGATGTCCTTTATAATGAAAAATAGTTGAGTGTTTTATCAAAATATTTTTTAGCGATGTCTTTTATATAAACAAGATTTGCTTTATTTATTAAATATTTTTATTCCATGTCTTTTATACAATGTCCTTTATACTTATAAAAGACATTCTCTATATTAAAATGTCCTTTATAAATTGTCTTTTATAAATTCTTCTATATTTTGTATTTCTCCCCTTTCCTTTGGAAAGGGGCTGGGGGATAGGACTGTATTTGTATTCTCTCCCTCTCCTTGGAAGAGGGCTGGGGTGAGGTCGGAAGTTTTTAAAGTAGGATGGTTTCTGTATTCTTTCCCCCTTGCGCCATACGCTGGGGCTTCGGCGGCACGCGGTCGGGGGCTAGGGGGAATGTATTTATATTTTCTTCCCCTACCATCCGGAGTGGCTATGGGCTGGGCTGTATTTTACATGTTATAATTTATTTGAAAATTAAATACAAATTTAATTACAAATATAAATTATCAATAAATTATTAGCCTATGAAAAACAAAGAAAAAGAAGAAGAAATAACAATAGAAGAAAATAAAAAAAATACAAATAAAAAAGTAGTGAGAAATACTTCTTTATCTATTTTATGTTTTGTGATAGGACTGACCGTATTATTATCTTCTTTCAATCTTGGTGGAGTAATAGGCGAAAATTTTTTCAACTTTCTAAAATACATATTTGGCTGGGTAGCATTTTTACTCTTTTTATTTTTCTTTTGGATTGGATATACTTTATGGCAGGACAAAAAAGAAAAGAAATTAAATTGGGTGACTTTATTATCTAGTTTTCTTTTATTATTTTCTCTTACCACATTCACCTCTTCTATAGGTATACATTATTCAGGCATTATAGGAAATTCATTTGATTCATTTTTAGGAAAATATTTTGGAAAAATTTTACCAAGTATTATATCTTTTGCTATAGGCCTCATAGCTTTTGTATTTATATATGAAGAAAAACCAAAAATAAAAATAAACAATACTGAAAAACTAAAAGCTGTAAATGATGTAGTATTAGAAAAATCAGGCAAAGTCTCAAAAAGTATATTTAATAAAATATGGAGTTTAATAAAAAAATTATTCGGAAGTATATTTAATTTATTCAAAAAAATAAAATCTTCAAAAGCTTTATCTTCTGCAAGCAATATATATAAAAATGATTCAGAATATGAGGCGTCAAATCTTCATAATGAACTCATGGGAGGATTTGAAAAAAGATTGGATTTGATAGAAGATACAAATATAGGAAATATTCAAAATCAAAACATAGTACAAAATATAGAAATAAAAGAATTGGAAAAAGCAAAAGAAAAACCAGAAGAAGAAAGACAAAAAAGTATAGCAGAAGAAAGCAAGCCTATAGTAATAGAAGAAAAATTTATTCCACCAGATTTGAGTTTGTTAAATGAAGACATGGGAAAATCTTCAGCTGGAGATTCTAAATTTAAAATGAATGTGATACAAAAAGTTTTAAATCAATTCAATATTCCTGTGGAAATGGGAGAAGTCACTGTAGGACCTTCTGTCACACAATTTACTTTAAAGCCAGCTCAAGGTGTAAATATAAAAAAGATTTTAGGATTAAAAGATAATTTGCAAATGGCTCTTTCTGCTACAAATATGCATATAGAAGCTCCGATACCAGGAAAACCTTTTGTCGGTATTGAGATACCAAATGAAAAAAAGACATTGCTTGGACTTAGAAGTCTTTTAGAATTAGAAGAATTCAATTCTGGTCCAGCATTATCTTTGGCTATTGGTAAAAATATTATTGGTAGACCTGTGATATCAAATCTTTCAAAAATGCCTCATCTTCTCGTGGCCGGAGCTACAGGTACAGGTAAATCTGTGACATTGCATAATCTCATCATCTCATTGCTTTATAAAAATTCACCTTATGATCTCAAACTTATAATATTAGATCCAAAAAGAGTAGAGTTTACCGCTTACAATTCTCTTCCTCATCTTTATACTCCTATTATAAAAGATGCTAAAGTTGCTATAAAATCTTTAAACTGGGCAGCACAAGAAATGGATAGAAGATATGATGTGCTTGGTGAATATGGAGTTCCAAATATTGATGAATATAATAAAAAAATATTTTATCCTGCATTAGAAAAGGCAAAAAAGAGATCAAGTGATGGTGATATAGTCTCAGGACTTCCTCCAAAATTGCCTTTTGTAGTGATAGTGTTCGATGAATTCAATGATTTCATGCTCACTTATCCAAAAGAGATAACTCCTATCATCACTTCACTTTCTCAAAAAGCCAGAGCTGCTGGTATTCATCTTATTTTGACTACTCAAAGACCAGATGTAAAAGTGATCACTGGTACCATAAAAGCAAATATACCTTCTCGCATTGCATTAAAGACAACTTCTCAGATAGACTCTCGTACAATTCTTGATCAAGCAGGTGCTGAAGATTTGCTTGGAAATGGAGATATGCTTTATATGAATGGATCTACTATTACTCGCGTTCAAGCTCCTTTTGTATCTAGTGAAGAAATAAAAGATGTCATAAATAGTATAAAAAAGAGATATCAAGACTTTATACCTGATTCTATAGATATACAAAAGATAAAAATATCATCTTCACCTACAAGTGGTATGAGAGAAATGGAAGATGGAGAAGGAAGAAGTCCTACGGAAGAGCCTACAGAAGATGAAGATTATATGAGTGCAAAAGATTATGTCATATCTACAGGAAAAGCTTCTACAAGCGCTCTTCAGACAGCATTCAGATGGGGTTATAACAAATCTGCTCGAATTATAAATGATCTTGAAATGTATGGGATAATAGGCCCAGCGACAAGTGGTAGACATAGAGAAGTGCTTTATGGTAAAGATAATGAAAGTGAAGTAGAAAAATTAGAAAGAGAATTAAAAGAAATGGAAGAAGAGAAAAAAGAAAGTGTAGAATAAAATAAAAATTTATTTACATGAAAAATACATCATTCAGGGACAAATTAAAAATATATACTTTTTTAATATTAATAATATTGATATTGATTTATGCTTTTTTCAGATTTTATAATTATATTTCTGGTCCAAAAATAAATATATATTATCCGAAGCCATATCAGACTATATATGAAGATACTTTCATCATAAATGGTAATATAAAAAACGCAAAAAATATTTATATAAATGAAAGAGAAATTTTTATGGATGAAAATGGTAATTTCGCTGAAAAATTGATAGCAAAATCTCCTTATACCACTATCACTGTAAAAGCTGTAGATAAATATGGTAAAGAAAAAAGTAAAATATTAGAAATCGGACATTAAA
>CAZYMY010000028.1:0-5062 GCA_964648875.1 uncultured Candidatus Saccharibacteria bacterium
ATTTTAGATAAATTAGATTCCATTCAAGAACAATTGGATGAAGTTAAAAAAATGGTATCATAAAAGTGGCGTTTATAAGGAGAAAAAATGAATGCTAAAAATGTAATTGTAAATGGTGAATCGCTGAATGTTATTTTGCGCCATTATGATGCTATTGATATTTTAATTCGAGAAGTAAAAAGATGTAATGGTAGTTTATATGAATGGGATAAAGCAAGAGGGTTTGAAGAATTTGATAATGGGATAGAATCTGTTATTGAATTTAAAAAATTAATTCTATGAAAGTGGTGTTTTATACGATCTTAAAAGGATAAATTATGCACAATGTATTAAAATGGGAATATAACGTTGATACACCATTGAATTGGGAGAATGAAGACGAATTGCCCGATATGTCGGATGAAGTTTATAATGCAATGTATCCGTTGAGTAAGGTAAACTTTGTAAGATATTTTCCTTATATAGTAATTAACAATAAAAGGATTTATTTAATTTCTCTTAATAATGAATAGTATAATAGAAAGACATTTTATGATAAAATTAATTTGGTGTTTATGTGGAATCTAAAAAGAAAAGAAAAATTGATAAAAAATTTAAATATTACAAATGTTATATATAAAGTTGATGCCGATGTAAAAATAGGAAATTGGTATACAACACGTGATCAAAATAATCTTGAAGAAATATCACATCAAGAAGATATTAATTTAATTTTAGACTTGCAAAAAAATAATTCTGGAGTCTGGGTATATAATACAAAATTAGAGGCACTATACGATATTAGAGAGTCTTATGTATATTGGAAATCAAATTCTATATATGACAATGAAATTAAATTACTTAACAATGAGATAAATGATTGTGATAGAATAATTCAAGAAGAGAATAGGAAAGTAAAAGATATAGGGGTAATTTCTGTAAGTACAAGAGAATGTATAAAAGGGTCTATTAAATTTTTAGATAGTTTGCTCGAAGAACAATGTCGTATTAATAATTTTTCATGGCATATAATGCCCGGATATATTAATTTCGATATAGAATATGCTATTATAAAAAGATATATGCTAGATAATGGATCTACTTATAGACTACTTCCAGATAATGTTATATGCAAAGGGCATAGATTTACCGATTTGTATATTCAGAATGGCGTAAATGAAAATTTTGTAAAAGATATTGCGTCATCATGGCTTGTATTGCATCGAGACGCTACTGAACCAACATTAAATTATGATTATTTTGATTAAAAATAAATCAAATAAAGATAAATAAAAATGAATCAGCAATATATAAAAATAGATTGTAAAAATTATGAATAATTAATTAAAAAAACTTTTGGACAACCATATTGGAGTTAATTTTTCTTGGAATGGAGAAACATGGATAATTGCGGGAAATGGTTGGAAATATGAATATGCAGCCGATAATGAAGAAGAAGCAGAACAGGATGCCATTTATTTTATTAATGTATACTTATAATAGAGATGAATTGTATATGAATACTAACGAATATGAATTTGCATCCGTTTTACAAAAGGTTATAAACAAAATAGATTCAATGATTGTGTAAAAGTAATTGGGATAAAAGTGAATGATAAACTAAAAATGACACCGCCTCAGCCAGAAGCGGTAAAGGATATTCAATGGTTGAAAGTACACCGCAGTGAGTATACCGGACAATGGGTTGCCCTTCTTCGCGGAGAATTGTTAGGGACTGCTCCCACACTGAAGGAACTGATTCGGCAAGTGGGTAATCCAAAAGATACGGAAATTTTGGTTACATATATCGTTTAAAATTAAAAATAAAAAGGATGAAAAATGGATTTGAATATTGGTGATTGCGGATGGAAACTAATAAATCAAGGATCGGACAAATGCCTTAAGATTAGAATAAACGAAGATATATGTATCATGGGAGAAATATTTAAATATTTTGATGAAGTTCTTAAATTTTTAACCAAAGATCAAGCATTATTATATAGAAAAATATTATAATAAAAAGGATAAAAATGAAAAAAGTTAATAGTTTTGATATATTAAAGGCAATGAGTGATAATGATGAAAAAACTTTTAAATTATTTCCTGGCGATACAAATTTTATTGAAGCAAAAACTGGTAAAAATGGATGGGGCAAAGTGGTTATAGCCGTAGACAATAAAACTATCGAAGACTTATTTTTATTAGATAGACAGACTGTTTGTGCATTAATATTTTATAATATGGATAAATATCAAGAATTTGAACAAAAGATTTTAAATAAAATTGCTTGACAAGATTTTGATTATATGGTATTATTAGAATATGGGGATTGTAGAGAAATTGGAAAACTCGATAGATTATAATTTCATAATTTATGAGATCGTAACTCATTTGAATTTATATAGATCTATAATTTGTTGGTTCGACTCCAACCAATCTCACAATTTTATAGAAACTAATAGTTAAAAATAAAAAGGATATAAAATGGAAGAAGTATATGTTGTTACTGCAGGGTCATACTCTAGTTATCATATAGTTGGAGTATTTTCTAATGAAGGGTTAGCAAAAATACAAAAAGATGCAATTTCAGACTCTAATGATATAGAAAAATATACTATTGATAAAATACATCCAAAGTTATTGCAAGGATATAAAAGATATATTATTTTTGAAATGGATAGAGATGGTAATTCTCAAGATATTGATTTGGATGATGTAGATAATTATGAAGATAAAAATAGCGCACTTTGTATCTTGAGTCTTGGCAAAAGAGAATGGGATTTTATTATATGGGGAAAAGATAAATTTCATGCAGTTAAAATAGCTAACGAATATAGAATCCAATTAATAGAAAATAATTTATGGGATACAACCGAGATAATGGAACGCATATATTTTGCATGAAAATCTGATTTTATATAAAATTTTAAGGAAATAAATGATAAAATATAAAAATGGTGATATATTAGATGCTTCAGAAAATATAATTTGTCATCAGGTAAATTGCAAAGGTATTATGGGTTCTGGGCTTGCTAAACAGATAAAAGATAAAAATCCACAAGCATATTTATTATATAAAAATCATTGTAAATATTATAATTATCCTTTAAAATTATTAGGAACGTGTTTTATGGTTCAATCTGATGATAAACAAAAGATAATTGCAAATATTTTTGCGCAAGACGGATATGGTAAAGGATTACAAACCAATTATGATGCTTTGGAGATGGGTTTATTCAATTTAAAAAAATGCGCCAAAGCAACGGATTATAGCATAGCAATTCCTTACAAAATTGGTTGCGGATTAGCTAATGGTGATTGGAATATTGTTTTTGATATTATCAATAGAATTTTTGATGATTATGATGTTACAATTTATAAATTAAATAGAAGGGATGAATGAATGATGGGAAATATTTCGGTAGGATTTATATACGGATCTCTATGTGGATTTTTGGGTGCAATAATTGCGCTATATTTTAGCTATTTATTTAAACTTAAAATAGGTGGATGGATATACTGGCTAATAGATATACTTGTTACATTCTTTTTAGTATTTGTTTATAATGTATATATAATGATATAATGGATAAAAATATTATGGAACCATAACCTAAATATTATGACAAAACAAATAGTTTACATAAGAAACTAATAAAGGACGTGTTAAAAATATTTATTGAAGTTATGGGAGAATTGGGTTTGTTAGATATTTTATCCAAAGGCGAATATATAGATGTAAAAATGTCCGAGTGGGAAGAAAAAAAATAAAATAAGGAGAATTATGAGTAAAAGAAATAAAAGTCGTGGTTTCAGTAAGAAAAAGGTATTTCCAGATGCTAAGAGAGTAACAAAGTCTGATGGAAGTCGTATTTGGTTTTTCAACGGTAAAGAATATTTGACCTTACAAGATATTATAGAAGAAGGAGAAACTACTAAAACTAAACCCTTGACAAAATAAAAAGTATATGGTAATATTAGTATATCGAAGGCAATAATGGTTCGAACTTTTATTGCTAAATAAAAATAATTTAATAGGAGAATTGAAATGGCAGAAAATATGAAAAGTAATAGTGATAATTGGACAGTTCTTTTTAATGGAGAACCCCTTAGGGGAAAATTGGAATTAGAAGATATTAAGTTTGAAGACGAGGAAAATATGTTGGAAGATTTTGAACCTTATGATATTATTTTTCAACCAGAAAGAAAAACAACAATTGTAATTTGGGAAGATGGAAGTAAAACTATTGTGAAGTGCCATGATGATGAATTTTCAAAGGAATTCGGTCTTGCAATGGCATTAGCTAAAAAGATTTATGGCAGAGGACGCTTTTTGCAATTGGTAGAAAATGCTAGCGTTCAACATACGACTGAAAAGAAAAAGAAAGAATCAACAAAACAAGAATCAACAAAACAAGAATCTTTTACACCAGCGCCTCCTACAACGGTCTCTTATGTTTTACATTCTCGCCAGCCGGACAATGAATATAGATCTGAATTGGGTAATCAATCTAAAGAGCGTATGACAGTGCAAGATGCTTGTAAGAAATGTTTTGGATTATACTTCCGATGATATTAATGAAATGCTTTTAAAATTTGGAGAAGGTACTTTTGTACCCAATAGAAATTCGAATTATTCTGCATAAAAAGTAAATTTTATTTGAAATTGCCTATTGACAGTATAGTAAAAGTGTGGTATCATTAGTGTAATAAAACATCCTGTACCACTTAGCTGTTAGATGTGTTCGTTGGTATTTTTAGCAGCGATTCACAACGATGACAGGATTGCCATGAATAAAGGGTAAGAATAAATGGCATTTTGATACTTGACAAATAAAAAATATGTGGTAATATTAGTATATGGCGCAAATAACGTCAACTCTTGAATCTCAAACCTGATCTGGGAATGCTTCGGCAAATCCAATCCTTTTTACCTACCCTGGGAAAATGTGCAAGAGTGCCACTAAATAAAGGGATCGGAATAGGTGGCAAATAAATAAAAAATAAGTGGTAAATAAATGCCATTTATAAAAATATAAATCAAAATTTAAAAATCAAAATAGGAGTAATAAATGTCTAATGT
>CAZYMY010000029.1:0-1565 GCA_964648875.1 uncultured Candidatus Saccharibacteria bacterium
TAAATTTTATTTGCCTTTTCTTTTTTAATTTAGTATATTTTTTGTAGTGATGAGAATAGTTCATTAAAATAATTTAAAAATCTAGAAAAATGGAAAAGAAATCTAGTTTTAATGTAATTTTTATTGTCTTTTTAATATTAATGGCGTTAATATCATTAATAGCTGGTGCTTTCTTTGTGTTAGCAAAGACAGTTATCTTTTTATGTGCATTATTTATAATGCAAGCTCTGTATGCTTTGTCATTTGCAAAGCGTTATAAAGATAGGCAATTTAAGATTGATCTTGCCTGTGGAATTGAACCTGCAACTTCACAATTTAGACAAATAGAATTTTCTAAATTTGTTTTTGTATGGATATTGTATTTATTAATTTTGATAAATATTTTTCCAAATCTTAGGACTGGAAATATCTTTATTGATTTTATTATCGATACTATAGTATTGATTATACAAATATTATCTTCCACCATATATTCAAAATATGGTTTTAGTAGAGAGCTTTATCAGAAATTTACGGAGAATCCAAAGTTTAAACTTGCTCATGGATATTTTCTGATAGCTGGCGCATGGTTTTTATATCGTGTGTCAGAAATAGATAGTGAACTAGACAAAGAAGATGTTGAAGAGAGTAAAATACATTATGACGATAGGGAGATAAACAGAAAAAGAAAAAACATTTCTGCTACAGAAGATTTCTTTTATACTCTATTTTTGAGAAGAAAAGAACTTGGGCTTAAAATAAAATTTTCATTTTTTGAGATTATTGTTACTATAATATTCGCTCTGATTTTAAACTCTTTATTATATATTGTAATACTGAGTAATTTTTATGATAAAAAAGAAGTAGTTGAGAAAAAAGTCATAAAAGAAGAGGCTAAAAGTAATACTACAATCACGCCTCCACAGCAGACTTATAATTATAATAACAATTCAAATACAACTGTAGAGAAAAAGCCGGAACCTGCTATTCAAAACGGTGTAGGTTATGATAACAATGCTGAGAAGTTTTATGATCCATATGAATATTACAACACAGATGATGGTTGGAGACCAGATCTGCAATATTACCCAAATATGAAATGGGGAAATTTAGAAACAGGAGATAAATATACTATAAATGTCTCTATGACCAAAAGCCTATCTTGTATTCGAATACAAGGTAATCTTGTCTCACTTGAAAAAAGTGTAAATTGTTTTCCTCATGTATATGTGGATGGTTATGAAGGGGATAATTATTTTTTCTGTAAATTTTTTTGGGTACACATAAATGAATTAACATTAAATAATGGCCAGACTTGGGGTGATATGGACATGAGTCTATGTCAATATATAGAAAAAATAAAATATGATCCCACATTGTCTGAAAAGTCTTACAGGGATATTTATATTTTTTTAAAGCCTCAGTTTAAAGATGTTGTAAGATGGCATGTGCTTGATGCAGGATATGGTGTTGATAAACCATTTAAAATCTCCACAGAAGGTGGTCAATATAGAATTTCTAAATATGACGAAGAGAGATTTGGAGAGTGTTCTAATTAATAAAATATTCCACATAAAATTAATTTA
>CAZYMY010000029.1:1665-4946 GCA_964648875.1 uncultured Candidatus Saccharibacteria bacterium
GCAAGATATTTTTTCTATAAAAATTTTAAAACAAGATTTTTCTAAATATCCTTTACTTTCTCCACTTTTAGAAATACATGATTCACCAAAAGAGTTAAATATAAAAGCAAAAAATGAAAATATATTAAATAATTTTTTAAATAAAAATTTTAAAGATGAAGATTATAAAATTTTGACTGTAGTAGGATCTAGAAAAAGCTCAAGATATGGATATGAAGCTTTAAATTTTATTTTAAAATCTCTTATAGGAGAAAAAATAATAATAGTGTCAGGACTAGCTCTTGGTATAGACTCTTTTGCACATAAGATTGCAATTGAAAATGATTTTCCTACTATTTCTATACCTGGATCAGGACTTGATGAAAAAATACTTTATCCATCTCAAAATATTACTTTAGCTAGAGAAATTATAGATTCAGGAAATATTTTGATATCAGAATATGAAGATGATAGAAAAAGTGAAATATATTTTTTCCCAGCAAGAAATAGAATAATGTCTGCGATCTCAGATGCTGTACTAATAGTAGAGGCTGGAGAAAAAAGTGGGACGCTCATCACAGCAAAACTTGCTCTTGAATATGGTAAAAATGTCGGCGTAGTGCCAAATAATATTTTTGCTGAAGGATCACTCGGATCAAATAGACTTATCCAAGATGGGGCTATGCCAATATTAAATGAGCTTGATATTTTAGAAATGTTAAATATAAGTAGTGAAGAGCAAGGAATACTAGATTTAAATTTTAATGATAAAAAATCAAGAGATAAATTGAAAAAAGTTTTAGATAGTCTAAGTGAAAATGAAAGAAATATTTTACAAAAAATATTGCAGGCTGGTAATATAGAAAAAGATATATTGCTTTCTGAAATAGAAAATGAATTTAATACTTCATATACAGATTCACTTGTGGCACTTATGAGTCTTGAAATAAATGGATTTATAAAAGAAGAAATGGGGGAAATATATTTGCAAAAATAGTTTATTTGTGTTAATCTATAATAGAAGACCATGAAAAAAGCACAAAAACTTTTTAATGGCACGATTAGGGACTCATTATGTTTTGAATAACCCAAAATCGTAAAAAGCAATTAGTCATCCTGAGTATTCAGAAATTAATTGCTTTTTTTATTTATAAAAATTAAATTTATTTAAAAATTATATAAAAATTACTTACAATTATTTTTTATGTTATATTTAATATAAGAATATAATTTCTAATTTTTATTATTTTTTATTTAAAAACATTATGCGAAAACTTATACACGGTAGAATAACTTTGACAAGTAAAGGGGATGGATATGTGAGATTTAATGAAGAACATGAAAAAATTGATAATGCTTTTACAAAAGATGAATCTGTTTTTATAGATCATGAACATTTAAATTGCGCTTTTCATGGCGATACTGTGGAAGTAGAAGTATTAGGTAAAAAACAAAATGATAGAACAAAAGAAGATACTTTTTATGGTAAAGTGACGGAAGTACTTGAAAGATCAAAATATGCTCATTCAGGTAAACTCGAAGAAGATCATGGAGTATTTTTCTTGATTCCGGATGATAAAAAAACTTATACTGATTTTATAATAAAAAAAGAAGATTCTATTGGTGCTGAGGCTGGAGATAAAGTGATGGCTGAGATAATAAATTGGACAGATCAAAAAAAATCTCCTTTTGCAAAAATAATAAAAATTTTGGGAAAGCCTGGAGACAATAATGCTGAAATGCTTGCTTTTGCTCTTGAAAGAGGATTTTCAGACGAGCATGATGAAGAAGTAGAAAAAGAAGCAGAGGAAATACATAAAATAGGAATTACAGAGCAAGATAAAATAATAAATGAAAATGGAATTGATGGTAGAAGAGATTTTAGAGATGTATTAACTTTTACAATAGACCCATCTGATGCAAAAGATTTTGATGATGCAATAAGTTTTAAAAAATTAGAAAATGGAGATTGTGAAATAGGAATTCATATCGCAGATGTATCTCATTATTTAAAAGAAGATATGAAAATGAATGAAGAAGCTATTTCTCGCGAGACAAGTGTATATCTTGTAGACAGGACTATACCCATGCTTCCAGAAGTTCTTTCAAATGATCTTTGCTCACTTGTAGAAGGAAAAGATAGACTTGTGGCTAGTGCTGTATTTATAATTGATAAAAATGCTGAAGTAAAAAATGAATGGTATGGCCGGTCTATAATAATTTCTAAAAAAAGATTTACATATGAAGAAGCTCAGAGCAAGATAGAAGAAGCAAGTTTCAAGACACAAGAAAATGTAGCTGAAGATTTTGATTTAGAACTTACAAACGCTTTGATAGTGTTAAATAATATAGCTAAGATTTTAGAGAAAAAAAGAGTAGAAGATGGAGCTTTGGTGATAGAGACAGAAGAAGTAAAATTTAAATTAGATGAAAATGGAGTACCAATAGATGTATTTGTAAAAGAAAGAAAAGACGCTCATAAACTCATAGAAGAATTTATGCTTCTAGCAAATAAAAAGGTATCAAAATTTATTTTTGATGAAGAAAAGAAAAATAATGTCGCAGATATATCTATATATAGAGTACATGATAAGCCTGATAGTGAAAAGATGCATGCACTTGATTTATTTATAAGAAGTATAGATGAAAAAGTAAAATTTATTGATGGACTTATACCATCTCAAGAATTAAATAAACTTATAGAAAAATTAAAAAGAGAAAATAGAGATGCAGAAAAAGATCTTTTGTCTATGCACATATCAAGAAGTATGCAAAAAGCTGTATATTCTACAAAAAATGTCGGCCATTATGGATTGGCATTTCCATTTTATTCTCATTTTACTTCTCCTATTCGTAGATATCCAGATGTATTGCTTCATAGATTACTTTTTAAAGTATTAAAAAAAGATTGGATAAAAGAAGGAGATAGAAGTTATTTTAATAGAATGTGCGAAATGGCAAATAAAAGAGAAAAAGAAGCTGCTGATGCAGAGAGAGATAGTATAAAATACAAGCAAGTAGAATATATGGGTTATAGGATAGGGCAGACATTTCCTGGAGTAGTATCTGGAGTGACTCAATGGGGTATATATGTAGAAGAAGAAAAATCTAAATCAGAAGGAATGATAAGATTAAAAGATCTTGGTGATGATTTCTATATTTATGACGAAAAGAAAACTAGAATTTTTGGAGAAAATAGCGGAGAAGAATATAAGATAGGGGATAGAGTAAAAATAAAAGTAAAAAATGCAAATCTAGAGATGAAACAAATTGATTACGAGCTGATAAAAAGCTAAAAATTA
>CAZYMY010000030.1:0-4787 GCA_964648875.1 uncultured Candidatus Saccharibacteria bacterium
AGAGCAATTTGCTGTAGTAAATCTAGCAGAGAGTTATGAAGCTAGCGCGAAAGCGTTAGACAAAGTCCTTTATGGGCGGAGTGTAGCGAAAGCTTTCGTCCTTGATGTGTTGATCGGAGGAAGGGTGGATGTTGAAGTATTGGGCGCCACAAACAATGGCACCCCCGCAGTTGGATACTATTGGATAAATACTGTGGACAACAGCGATATCAATGTTGCTTGTTCTACGCTTGGTTCTAAAGTTCCAAAGACCGCTATAACTTCTAAAAGTTTTAAGATAAATCTACAGTCCGGAAGGAATGTGATTTGTTTTAAAACAACTCCTTACGCGGGCCAGATCGAAGACGGAGGCAATGTAGGTTTGAAAATAAAAGGTGAGAACTTTTTATTTGAAAATTTTAAGTATACAGTTGATGGAGGGGAGAATGTGGCAGGAGTTATAAGGATTAACTATGTGAACATTAATAATAAAACAGTTTATTCAAAAGAAGAAATAGTGGGTAACCTTTGGACTTATTTTAGATTATATCCTTACATTTCTGAAGATGAGACTCTGTATGATGGAAATCTGTATCCAAAGATTTTGAGTTATGCTGTTGATCCAAGTAATACTAGCTGGTTTTCTACAGATGTAAATTATTTGAATTTAGATTTTACAAATGTAAATGGTAGTAAAGGTAGAAACTTTCAATTAGTACAAGCTCCAGGGTCAGGCGGTATACCAGATATTATTTTTTTTACTGATGCTGATGCGAATTTTTCTAAGAATGAGCTTAAGTTTACAAAAGTAAACCCTACTGGTTTGCAAATGTATAAATCTTATCTTGGAAATTTTACAGATGTGAAATTGTTTACAAATGTAAAAAACAATGGAGATCAATTTGGTCCCGCAACGGTATCTTGGTATCATAAGTCTGTAAAGTTTGCAGGAAATCCAGAACTTAGAATCTATGATCCAAAAGGATCCAGGATATATTAATTATTTTGTTTATTTTTTAACCGATCATAAAAGACCGCGAAGCGATTCGCGGTTTAATTTTGTCGTGAACTATGATTTATATGATGTACTTATAGATTATGAATAGTTTTTTATTTGAGTATTTTTATTATTTCTTTTATATATTCATCTGTTAATTCATGATTTGTATTTTTGACAATAATATCCCCATCTCCACCTTCTTTATCGCCATAAAACATTATCTCATTTTTCTGTTTATTTTTATTTTTTAAATTCTTTTTAATATCTAATACAAAATCTTCACCACATACTTCTGACAATTCTTTTATATTTTTCTTATATATAAAATATTTCATTTCAGTCATCGATAAAAGTAATATTTTTTCTGTTTTATATTTATCTCCTAACATTTTTGCAAATACAGCACCAAGTGAAAATCCTATCAATATAGTATTATTTTCTATATCAAATAATTGTTTACTAAGATTTTCTTTCCAATTTATATTTTTTCTTCTCGAGAAAAGTTTTTAATTTTTTATAATTATTTCTTCTTGTTGTTTCCTGCCAACCAGGGAAAATGTAAATAGTTTTATTTTTTGTCATATTTATATTATATATTAAAATACTATAAAGCTATTTGTCTTGTGGCTAAATTTTAAACATCCCATTATTTATTAAATTTTCTAATAACAAAGGAAGTTCTTTTTCCAAATAGTTGCCTTTTTCTAGATTGTATAAAAAATCTAAAGCAAATTTTCTAAAACGATTTTTTTCTAAGGAATCTTTTTTCTTTTCTTCATTTTCACTATAATCTAAAAATTTAAAAGCAAATCCAATATCTTTTGCAGGAAATATCAATGTACTCACAATCAGTTCTTCTGTATTCAATCTGTAATCAGCAATATTTATTCCAGACTCTTTATATTTTCTTATCCACTCATTTTTCATAATAGACTGAAAGTGGTTATTATGATTGATAAAAGTATGTGTTAATTCATGTAGAAGTATTTTTATATAATTATTTATTTCATCTATATTATTTATATCTATATTATTATCAAAATTAAAAAATATTTTTTCTTTTATTTTTTTTGAAGTAAATGCATTATAGTCGGTTTTTGCATTTTTTATAGGTGATTGTATAAATGATATATGTGTCTCAGGTGGCAATATAGACTCTCCAAATATATTATTTAAAAACTTAAATAAGTTATTCGATTTTTCATTTAAATTATTTATTATAAAATCCATTTTATTTTTATCTATTCCTAAAAAATGATCATATATAAAATGATAATCTTTAAAATCATTTAAATCTTCGCCATTAAATAATTTTATTTTTTGTTTATCACTTATTTCTAGACTTCGTATCTTTTCTCTATGGACATTAAACACAGAAGCAAAATCATATATATAGTCAAAATAAGTTGGTTTTTTAAGGAATACTTGTGAGAAGTAAAATATAAAGAAATCACTTTTTGTAGAGGAGTATGTTATTTTCATATACTGATAATATACATTAAAAATTAAAAAAAATAAATGGAGCAAGTTTTCCTCCATTTTTACGGCTTAGTAAAGTATCGTTTACTGTTGCCATTCGGGCAGGTTATCACTATCCGGTACATTTTCTTGGTCTTGCATCGGCTCATCATCAAACCCTCCGTCATCGTCTTCAACAAAATTTTTATTCATGGCAGTAATTTTTAAAAACTAATTATTAGTTTACTCTTTTTTATTAAAAAATCAATAGTATGTATTTTGCAATTTATCACAGTATCTCAGTTAATCATTTGCATCAGTGTTAAAGATAAATAAAATATTTTGTGATTTTATTTTTAACCCCAGACTTTATATATTATAAATTATTAAAATCTACAGGCCCCTAATCAGTCTTCGCTCTGCTTTCGCTAAAGCTACAACAAGACACGGTGAGGCTACGACTGACAAGAATGGGCATAAAAATATCTCAAAAATATTTTTTACAAGACATAAATTAAACCTTTAGTAGGGGTTTGTATATTTTTATATAAAGAAAATTTTTTATTGGGGTTGTTTTTTGTGGACAATTTATTTTTTATGAACTTTATAATGATATAATTTAAATATAATTATCACTTTATAAATAAAACTTTATGTTTAAAAAATTTTTATCAATCTCAATTTTCATCTTTGCATTTTTAATTTCAGTAAATCAGTCACAAGCTTTTACATCTTGGAATAATGATTGTATTGCAACTTCAACTACAGAAAGTATAACAGTTATATCAGGATCAGATTTAAATGGCGATATACCTATTTGTGTAAAAGTTAATACTGCAATTTTACCTATTACTATTGCTGACGGTGGTAGTGGACATACTAACCCTTATAATCCTTTTGAAATAAATCAAAAAGATGGTGATGGATTTGGTAGAGTAAATTATAATTTTACTTTTTCTAGTAGCACTTTCGATAATAATAGCTCTTATACTGAAAGATTTCCTTTTTCTGGTGCAGATAAAAATGGTAATCCTGCAGAGGTTGGTGAACTTGAAGTGAATGTAAATGCGGCCGCTATTGAACTTAATAACAGTAAAACTCTTCCAGAAAATGGTACGATTTTAAAAAATGATAGTATTACTTTCAATTGTATAAACTCTACATACATGTCCTATTACCCAGATGCAAATTCGAATATTGGAGTAAGTAATGTAGGCACAGCAAATGGATATACAATAGAACATTCTCCAACAATGGTAGTCGGTACACATAAAATAGAATGTGGAAATATTGGTGGAGCTAGCACAATGCAGAGTTTTGTATATACAGTTAATGATCCAACCCCCATCACTCGTGCGATTGTATATAAAGCAAATGGTGGAGTGGGGGATGACATTGTATTTACAATAAATGACGGATATTCACATGAAGTAATATCTTTTCAAGATTCAGATTTTTCAAGAGCACAAAATAGTTTTGTAGAATGGAATACACAATCTGGTGCTGGTGGTACAAGTTATTATGCTGACAATCTTATTACACCATCTCAGCCAACTACTACTTTATATGTAATATGGAATCAGGTGACAGGTAGTTTAGATGCAGATCCAAATCCTTGTACATATAGTAGTCTAACCGCAAGTGGATGTAATACAACTTTAGATTGGGATACTTTTAATACTTTTACTCCTACAGGAGTATCAGCTATTACAAGTAATTTAGATAATAGTGGAAATGTTTCTCCTAATTTTCAAGTAGCAACAGGAGATGCTAATGTGGGATTACAAAATATATATATTCCAGGAAAGCGTCCAAGACTTTTTTATTTATATAATAGTAGTATAGAGCTTGCCAGTGTTTCTGTATATGCTATTGATATTAGTAGTCCTATAAATATTATTGCATATAATGCAAATGGTGGTACTGGTAGTATGGAGTCTGATTTGGTAGATAGAGGCGCTAGCACAACAGTTAAGCAAAATGCTTTTTCAAAAACAGAGGCTACGTTTGTAAATTGGAATAGAGCACAAAATGGAAGCGGTACTACTTATACTCCTGATCAGGTATTCACACCTACAGACAGCTTTACTCTTTATGCTCAGTGGAGAAATAATCCAAGTGGAATTATAAATCTAAGTTCAGATTCTTGTGCTATTGCTGAAAATGCAAATAGTTGTACTACGACTTTGTCTTGGGAAGTAACAGATGCTGTAGCTACTCCAGGAGTCAGAAGTAATGTAAACAATGATGGCAATCCACATGTAGATTTTGTTATTGGAGACGGTATCACTGGTACTAGGACAGTCACAATACCATATTCAAGTCGTGATTTTTTTCTTTATGATAATGC
>CAZYMY010000031.1:0-1834 GCA_964648875.1 uncultured Candidatus Saccharibacteria bacterium
AAATTTATGAATCAAGAATATAAAGAAATTAGAAATATCGCTATTATAGCCCATGTAGACCATGGAAAGACTACTTTGACAGATGCTCTCATGAAAGAATGTGGAGTACTCGAAGAAGGATTTTCAATGGATACAAATGATCTCGAAAAAGAGAGAGGTATTACTATTTATGCGAAAAATACTTCTGTCATATATAAAGATATTAAAATAAATATTCTTGATACTCCTGGACATGCAGATTTTGGTTCTGAAGTGGAGCGTGTACTTCGTTCTATTGATAGTGTTTTACTTTTAGTAGATGCACAAGAAGGCCCAATGCCACAGACAAGATTTGTACTTAAAAAATCTCTTGAATTAGGATTAAAACCAATTGTAGTTATAAATAAAATAGACAAGCCGGCATCTGATTGTCAGAGAGTACATGATGAAGTATTTGAATTATTTTTAGAGCTTGGAGCAAATGATGAGCAACTTGATTTTACTACAGTATATGCGATAGGACGTGAAGGAGTAGCTATGAAAAGACTTGATGATGAAAGAAAAAGTTTATCACCACTTTTAGATATTATTTTAGAAAAAGTACCAAAAGCTACAGGAGATAGAAATAATTCTTTTGTAGCGCAGGTATTTAATCTCGCATATGATAATTTCTTGGGAAGAATGGCTGTAGCTCGTGTATATGAAGGTGAGGCTAAAGTAAATGAAACTATTTTTGTAAAAGATCCTTTTACAGGAAAAATAACAAATGGAAAAATTACAAAAATTTATACATTTTTGGGTGTAAAAAAAGTTGAAACAGAATTTGCTGTTGCTGGAGATATTGTGATGATAGCTGGATTCCCAGATATTTTTATTGGAGAGACATTTTTAAAAGATCAAAATACTGAAAGTAAACCAGCTATTCATATTGATGAGCCTACAATATCTCTAAATTTCTTGGTAAATGATAGTCCATTTGCGGGTAAAGAAGGAAAATTTGTGACTATTCGTCAAATAAGAGATAGACTTGAAAAAGAACTTGAAATAAATGTTGGATTAAAAATAAATTTTGATAATACAGATAAATATATAGTATATGGAAGAGGGGAAATGCATATTGCTGTGCTTCTTGAAAATATGAGAAGAGAGGGATATGAGCTTCAAGTTTCTCAACCGCAAGTTATTTTTCATGAGACAAAAAATGAAAATGGTGAAATAATAAAAAAAGAAGAACCTTTTGAAGAAGTTGTGATAGATGTACCAACAGAATTTTCTGGAGTGGTAATGGAAAAACTTGGTAGAAGAAAAGGTATGGTGTTAGATATGAGTGAGAGAGAAGGTATCACAAGAATAAAAGCAGAAGTGCCTACAAGAGGTCTTCTTGGCTATAGAGGAGAATTTATAATAGATACAAAAGGTCTTGGAATACTTTCTTCTAGATTTAGAAAATTTGCGGACTATGTAGGAGCAATACAGAAAAAACTTTTTGGATCTATGACAAGTATGGAAAGTGGAAAGGCTCTTGGATTTTCTCTTTATAATCTTCAAGATAGAGGTACACTTTATATACCAGCAGCTACAGAAGTTTACAATGGTCAGGTGATTGGCAATACAAGTAAAGGTGAAGAGATGATAGTAAATCCTACAAAAGGAAAACAACTCACAAATATGAGAGCTTCTGGAAGCGATGATGCTATCAATCTTGTGCCAGCATGGGAGCTTTCAATAGAAAGAGGACTTGAAATAATGAATGAAGATGAATATCTTGAAATTACTCCAAAATCAGTTCGTCTTAGAAAGCAAATACTTGATGAAGGTATGAGGGCAAAGATAAATAGAAATAAAGGGGAATAAA
>CAZYMY010000031.1:1934-4781 GCA_964648875.1 uncultured Candidatus Saccharibacteria bacterium
TTGTTTTAATTTTTAAATATGGAAAATATAAGAAATTTCTCGATTATCGCACATATTGATCATGGAAAGTCTACTCTCGCAGATAGGCTTTTAGAATTTACCCACACAGTTGAAAATAGAAAAATGAAAGAGCAAGTACTTGATTCTATGGAACTAGAAAGAGAAAGAGGAATAACTATAAAAATGACGCCTGTACGAATGCAATATAAAAATTATATTTTAAATCTCATAGACACTCCCGGACATATTGATTTTTCATATGAAGTATCTAGAAGTTTGCGTGCTGTAGAAGGAGCTTTGCTTTTAGTAGATGCTACACAAGGAGTACAAGCACAAACTCTCACAACTCTTGAAATGGCAAAAGCTGCAGAATTAAAAATAATTCCAGTTATAAATAAAATAGATTCTCCTATAGCAGATGTAGAAGGAGTAAAAAAACAAATTGTAAATTTATTAAAAGTAAATGAAGATGAAATTATACTTGTATCTGGAAAAACCGGAGCAGGAGTAGAAAGATTATTAGAAGAAATAATAAATAAAATTCCAGCACCAAAATATGAAAAAGTAGAAAACAAATCTTTCAGAGCTCTTATTTTTGATTTTGAATATTCAAATCATGAAGGAGTCATACTTTATGTGCGCGTATTAAATGGAAATGTAAAAAGAAATGATGAGCTTTTATTTATAAAATCAAAACATAGACTTCTTGTGAGAAATGTCGGAGTATTTAAGCCAGAAAAAAAAGAAGAAAAAGAATTGAAGGAAGGAGAAATAGGATATATTGTGACAGGTATAAAAGAGCCTGGAGTAGCAAGAGTCGGAGATACTGTGACTACATTTTCTCATCCATTGTCAGCATTTGCTGGATATGAAGATCCTACACCACTTGTATTTGCATCTATATATCCTGAAACTCAAGATGAATTTGATGATTTGAGATCTTCTTTATCTAGACTTCGTCTTTCAGATTCATCACTCACTTTTGAAGAAGAGACAAGTGGAGCTCTTGGCAGAGGATATAGATGTGGATTTCTGGGTATGCTTCATCTTGAGATAGTCACAGAGAGACTTAGAAGAGAATTTGATCAAGATCTTATAGTGACTCAACCATCTATAACTTATGAAGTAGAAATGAAAAATCATAATATAGAAAAAGTTTATACTCCAATTCATTTTCCAGATCATGGTCAATATCTTAGTGTAAAAGAGCCGTGGATTAATCTCACTATAATAGTACCAAATGATTATTTATCAAATTTAATGCAATTATTTCAAAAGCATGAAGGAGAAATAGTAAATATGATTGATTGGGGTGAAAATAGAGTAAATATACATTTATCTATGCCACTGCGAGAATTAATGAGAAATTTTTTTGATGAATTAAAATCATCTTCTAGCGGATATGCCTCTATTTCTTATGAGTTAGGAGAAATGAAAGATGCAAATGTGACAAGACTTGATGTATTTGTAGCTGAAGAAAAAGTACAAGCATTTTCTAGAGTTGTAGCAGAATGGAGAGCAAATGAAGAAGCTGAAGAAATAGTAGAAAAACTTTTTAAAATACTTCCTAGAGAATTGTTTAGAGTAAAAATACAAGCTATTGTAAAAGGAAAAATTATATCTTCAAGAAGTATATCTGCCATGAAAAAAGATGTCACAGGATATCTTTATGGTGGAGATATTACAAGAAAAATGAAACTCAGAGAAAAACAAAAGAAAGGTAAAAAGAGAATGCAAAAAGAAGGAAAGGTAAGAATAGAATATGACACTTTCCTAGAGCTTATGAAAAAATAGAATAATTTAAATTAATTAGACACTTAGAAGAGGTATTAATAGAAATGCTATCATAGAAATCACTATTATTACAGCTAATACTTTAAAAATCTTTTCTACTTTGTTTCTTTGATTACTTTTAAACATATTTTTAATTTAGATTATTATAGCATTTTTATACATATATTTAAAGAGGCTATTTATATGATAAAATATTTATATATGATACTGTAATATGCAAAAATATAAAGATAAATTTTTTTGGAGGAATTTTTTTTATTCTAATTTTATTATAATAATTCTTATTCTTATTTTAATTTTTATAAGTAATGAAATATTTGATATATATAAAAAATATAGATTTACAAAAGCAGAATATTCCTTTGTAGAAAAAAAGGTAAAAGAAGCAGAATCTAAAATGAATGTAAGTAATCAAAAATTATCTAATATAAAAGAAGAAGAAGGTAAAGAAAAATATATTAGAGAGACATATTCAGTAAAAAAAGAAGGTGAAGAAGTGGTGATAATATACAAATCCACATCTTCTACATATGAGATACCAAGGTCAATATCAAAATGGGAGTCTTTTAAGGCTTTTATCAAAAATATTTTTAATAGATAATATTATATGATATAATTTTTGTATAAGTCGATACGGTAAATATTTTAATTTATAAAATAAATAATATGGATAAAAATAATAAAAAAATAGAAATATTTTCTACACCTACATGTCATTTTTGTAATCTAGCAAAAGATTGGTTTAAAGAAAGAGGCTTAAGTTATACAGAATATGATGTAGCTGCAGATATAGTAAAGAGAAAAGAGATGGTTGGTATTACTGGGCAAATGGCAGTACCAGTCATAAGAATAGGAGATGAAATCATTGTAGGTTTCAATCCAGAAAAGATATCTAAATTACTACAATAATATCAATTTAGTTTAAAATATTATTTTGAGAAAAACATTTTTTATGATAAAATGATTTTTGTCCCTTGCCGAGATAGCTCAGTTGGTAGAGCATTTCCCTGAAGAGGAAGGGGTCGCCAGTTCGAGCCTGGCTCTCGGCACAAA
>CAZYMY010000032.1:0-4763 GCA_964648875.1 uncultured Candidatus Saccharibacteria bacterium
ACAGGTAATACTATATTTACTACAGAAAATATACAAAATATAGATAATAATATTTCTACTAGCACAGGTTCTACAGTTGAAGATTATAGTGTTGGTGATTACAAGACTATAATGAATGCTTATTATAAAATATCTGAATCCACAAGATTCACAGCTAGCTGTATAAATACTAATTCATATAAAAATGGACGCTATCAATTATTGAGAGATGTATATGTGATAGACGAGGCAGAAAGATAAAATATTTGACTTTATATCTATTTTTTGCTAATATTGTGTAATCAAATAAATCTTTTATTTTTAGCTTTCAAAAAAGCTGAGTAGTTTGATTTATTTATTATTCGCTTCAATTAATATTGATACGAAACAAAAATTATGACAAGATCAGCAAAAAAAGGTCCTTATGTAGATGAAAGAGTACTTAAAAAAGTACTCGGTAAAAAACCAGAAAATACTGGAGTTATAAAAACATGGATTCGTGCATGTACTATTTCTCCAGAAATGGTAGGTTTTACATTTGGTGTATATAATGGTAAAACTCATATCGAAGTATTAATATCAGAAGATATGGTTGGACATAAATTGGGCGAATTTTCTCTAACACGCAAATTTGTGAGACATGGAGGAAAGATGCAGAAAGAGATTGACCAAAAAGCAAAACAATCTGAAATAGATGCCGCTAAGACAGCGAAGTCTACATCAGGTGATTCAAAAGCTGCGCCAGCTAAGAAAAAATAGATTATAAAAATAAAATTAAATAAAGGTTTCCAATCAATTATAAAAAAAATAATGAGGACAGGAAAATATAAAAAAATTAATGTATGAAAGCAATATTAAAAAATTACAGACAAGCCCCAAGAAAAATAGCTCTTATAGCAGCTCTTATTCGTGGTAAAAGCGTAAAAGATGCAAGAATTATATTATCTAAATTGATAAAAAGAGGAGCACTTCCTGTTTTAAAATTATTAAATTCTGCTGCCCAAAATGCAAAAGTAAATGATAAAGTCTCAAATGTAGATTCACTTATAATTTCTTCATTTGTAGATAAGGGTAAAGTATTAAAAAGATGGCAACCAAGAGCTATGGGTAGAGCTTTTCCTATTCATAAACATTCAAGCCATATAGTAATAGAGCTTAAACAAAAATAATTTTATGACACATATAGTAAATCCATATTCACATAGAATAGGCATAATACGCGGATGGAAATCTCGCTGGTTTGGAGGTAAGGTAAATTTTGTTTCAAATCTAAAAGGAGATATTCTCTTAAGAAGATTTTTAGATAAAAGACTTCGTGGCATGTATGTAGCAGAAGTTGAGATAGAAAGAAGCCAAAAAGAATTTCGTATAGTCATACACACTTCAAGACCAGGAATGATTATTGGTAGAGGTGGTGATGGTATAGATAAATTACGTAAAGATATAGCTAAAGAAATGAAAAGAATAGATATAGCATTGCCTGTAAATTTTAAATTAGATATTTTAGAAGTATCAAATCCAGAAGCTTCTGCTGCTATAGTTGGTCAAATGGTGGCAGAGCAACTTGAGAAAAGAATACCTTTTAGAAGAGTGTTAAAAGGTACTATAGACAAAGTTATGGCTAATAGAGAAGTTCTTGGTGCCAGAATAGCTGTAGCAGGTAGGCTTGGAGGGGCAGAAATGGCCCGCAAGGAGCAAATTAGAAAAGGTGGTATACCTCTTCAGACTCTTCGCGCAGATATTGATTTTGCAAAAGAAAAGGCATATATGCCATATGGTACTATAGGTATAAAAGTTTGGATTTATCGTGGTATGAAATATGACAAAGATGCTCATACAAAACCTTTTTCTACTACAAATGAAGAAAATTCAAGAAAATAATTTATTAATTAAATCAAATATATGTTATTCCCAAAAAAAGTAAAACATCGTAAATGGCAATCACAAAGATCTTCTTTATCTAAAGCAGCTCGCCCTGAGACAAAGGGTATAAATGTTGATTTTGGTTCTTTTGGTTTAAAGGCTGAAACAGATAAAAGGATAACAAGTAATCAGCTTGAAGCTGCAAGACGCGCTATGGTACGCTGTGGTGGAAAGACTGCAAAATTTTGGATTAGAGTATTTCCAGATAGGCCATTTACTCAAAAAGGCGCAGAAGTACCTATGGGTAAAGGTAAAGGCGATCCAAAAGGTTATTGCGTAGAAGTGAGACCAGGAAGAATTCTTTTTGAAATCGATGGTGTAGCTGAATCTGTTGCAAGGGAAGCTTTGAGAAAGGCAGGTACAAAACTTCCAATAAAAACAAAAGTTGTAGGTAGAGTATAAATATCATTTGAAAAATAAAGAAAAATAAGTTATTATAATAAAAATTATGACCAAACAAGTATTAGTAAAAAATAGAAAAAAAATAGACGGTGTAATAGTCTCTGACAAAATGGATAAAACTGTTGTAGTAAATGTACAGAGATTCGTTAAACATAAAAAATATGGTAAGTTTTATAAAATAGATAAAAAATATAAAGCCCATGATGAAAATAACGAATATAAAACAGGAGACAAAGTCACTATAGAAGAGACAAGACCAATATCGAAAGATAAAAATTTTAAGGTCTTGAAAAAAAGATAAGACCTATAGATTAATTTTTAAAATTATTTTTTAAATTAAACTCTACAAGCGAAAAATTTAAAAAACAATTTTAAAAATAAAAATTTAATAATAAAAATAATTTATAAATATATGTTACAAGCAGGATCAAATGTAAAAATAACAGACAATACCGGAGCAAAGACCGGAAGAATTTTCAAAGTACTTGGTGGTTCAAAAAGACGATACGCTTCTATCGGTGATCTTGTTTGTCTATCTATAAAAGTAGCTGACCCAAGAAAGCAAGTAAAGAAAAAAGATGTGGTATATGGTATAGTGGTCAGAACATCAAAAGAGTTTAGAAGAAAAGACGGATCATATATTCGTTTTGATGACAATGCTGTAGTGATAGTGGATAAAAATAAAAAAGAGCCAAAAGCAAGTCGTATTTTTGGTCCAATTCCAAAAGAAATTTCAGAAAGTAAAAATGATGGAATTAAAAAAATTGCCACAATGGCACCAGAAGTTATATAAATTTAAATAAAATTAAAAATATGCCAAAAATAAATCATTGCAAAAAAGGAGATAAAGTAAAAATATTAGCAGGTAAAGATAAAGGTAAAACTGGTATCATATCTTCTGTATTGCCAAGTTTAAATAAAGTAATAGTAGATGGTATAAATATTTTAAAGCATCACAATAAACCAAAAAAACAAGGCGAAAAAGGCGTAATAGTAGAAGTTTCTTCTCCAATTGATGCAAGCAATGTAAAGAAAATAGATTAAAAATAATTTTAATTTTTAAATAAAAATTTATGACAAAAGAAATTAACAAAAAAGTAGAATATAATGTTAAAAAAAGAATTTTATCAGCATTTGATGAGATGAAATATGAATTTAAATATAAAAATAAATTGCAAGCTCCTAGACTAGAGAAAGTCACAGTCTCTGTCGCTACAGGTCGCGCTATGAAGGAAAATAAAAAGAAAAATGAATTTGTCATAGGTAGACTTATGAAAATAGTTGGTCAAAAACCAACAGAAAGAGAAGCAAAAAAAGCTATAGCAACATACAAGACAAAGATTGGAGATAAAATTGGTGTGGCTGTCACATTGCGTGGTCCTAGAATGTATGGTTTTCTTGAAAAATTACTTGATATTTCTATACCTCGTACAAAAGACTTTCGTGGTCTAAATAGAAACTCAGTAGATGAAATAGGAAATATCACTTTTGGTATAAAAGAACATACTATTTTCCCAGAAATTAAAGATGAAGAATTGAAAGATATATTTGGTATGGCTATCACTCTTACTACTACAGCAAAAAACAAAAAAGAAGCTACAAGATTTTTTGAAATACTAGGACTTCCGTTTAAGAAAAATTAATTTTATAATCAACAGATTTTAAGATATTTGTATTTTATCCCCCTAGCCCCCGAAGGGGGAATAAATACAAAACACAGTCCTATCCCCCAGCCCCTTTCCAAAGGAAAGGGGAAAAATATAAATTCTAACACTTCACATATTTTTTTATGTATTTTGAATTGTTTCCCCCTTGCGCCATACGCTCTGCTTTCGCTAAAGCTACAGCAAGACACAGTGAAGCTTCGGCGGCACGCGGTCAGGGGCTAGTGGGAGTGTATTTGTATTTTCTCCCTCTCCTTGGGAGAGGGATGGGGTGAGGTCGGTATTCTCTCCCTTTCCTTTGGAAAGGGTCGGGGATAGGACTATTTTAAAATGCTATAATTATTTATCATGATAGAGATAAATTTAAATACTAAAATATCCGAGATAAATCGTCTTTCCAAAGAACATATTATAGGTTTACAAAAATTAAATATAAATACAGTAAAAGATCTTTTGTATTATTTTCCAGCAAGATATTCTGATGATAGAGAAAGTAAAAATATTCAAAATATACAAAAAGGAGAAGCTGTCACATTATTTGGTGAAATAAAAAATTTAGAAATTAAAAGAAGCTTTAAAGGTCATATACCAATGTGTGAAGCTAAATTAGTTGATGCTACAGGATATATAAAGCTTGTTTGGTTTCATCAAGCATATATAGCAAAAATGTATGAAGAAGGTGAATTTGTAAAAGTGTCAGGGATAGTACAAGAAAAAAATGAAAAATATTCTATTTTAAATCCAAATATAGAAAGAGTAAGTAGAGATCATATTTTTTATGAAAATAGTATTTTT
>CAZYMY010000033.1:0-2850 GCA_964648875.1 uncultured Candidatus Saccharibacteria bacterium
TCATGCCCTCCAAAATTTTCTAAAATATCTTTAGCTTCTGTCATTATAGACACTACATTGTATCCATCATTCCCAGCTCTTACAGATCCTTTTAAAATATTTTTATCTTCCCCTACTCCCCAGACAAAAGCTGTCTTATTTGTAGTCTCACAAATTTTACTTGCGACAAGACCTATTATTCCAGGAGTCCATTTTTCATCACCTATAAAAATAATTTTTTCATCTTTAAATTTTTCATAATCAATACTTGTGTGCGCATCTTTTGTATCAAGCTTTCTAGCATCATTGTATTTTTCAAGTTCATTTGCAAAATTTATCGATTCATCATTTTGAAGTAAAGCATAAAATGCATGTATTGGCTCTGCCATTCTACTCGCAGCATTGATACGTGGCGCTATACCAAAAGCTATATCATCTTCATTTATTTTTCTCTGATCTATTTTTGCATTTTTTAAAATTTTCAAAAGTCCAGGTCTTTTAGTTTTTTTTAATACTTCTAAACCAAATTTTGCAAAAAGTCTATTTTCATTTTTTAATGGTACAAGATCTGCGATAGTTGCAATACCTATCATATCTAGTAACCATTTTTCCCATCCTTGTTGTATATTAAATTCTTTTCTATATTTATTTAAAAAATGATGAATCAATTTCCAAGCAGTAGATGCTCCACAAAGAAATTTTTCTTGATATTCATCGTCACCTTGTTTTGTGTTTATCACCGCAAAAGCATTAGGAATAATTTGCATTCCTCCCCTTTCCTTGCTGTGTGCCGCCGAAGCCTTGGCGAAGGCCGCAGGGAAGGGGCCGAGGGAGGTCAGAATCGGTAAATGATGATCTGTCACAATCACATCAATATTATTATCTTGCGCAAATTTTATCTCTTCAATATTTGTGATACCAATATCTACAGTAATTATTAAATTTACTTTTTCATTTATAAACTTTTTTATCGCATTTATATTTAGTCCATATCCTTCATTATGTCTATGGGGAATATAAATAGAAAAATTTTTATAATTTATTTTTTGAAAAAAGTCATGTAAAACTACAGCTCCAGGTATACCGTCTGAGTCATAATCAGCATATATTATTATTTTTTCATTTTCATCTATAGCTTTTTTTATTCTCTCTACACTTTTATCTATATCTTTTATTTTTGAGCTATCAAAAATATCTCTATCCCAATTTGGATTCAAAAATTTTTCTATATCATTTTCTATATCAAATCCTTTTTGTTTTAAAATATTTTTTTGTAAATCTGTGAGAAACATAATATTTATATTTTAATCATGATATCACAACTAGATATTTTAACTAAGTTAAATATTGTTAAGAATAATTTGACAAATTAAATTATATCTAATATCATAAATATATGAAAAAATATTTTCACAAAATGAATAGAAATTGGTCAACACTCAATCAAACAGTGGCTTTTTGTCCTATCTTTGGAGGCATAAAAACAACCTTATATTCAGTCGTGATTATTTTATATACTCATAAATATCAATAATATATTTAAAATAAATTAAAATCATAGAAAAATCTCGACTGAATAAAAGTCGAGATTTTTATTCTTTTATTCAGCCAAATTGTTTAATGTTCTTTAAAAATTCTATAACAAATAAATAATTACAAAATGGAAACAAATCATTGTAAAAAAAATGTATTCTTGTACAAATTGTATGTCGTTTTTAATGAACCACTTTTTTGGGGGCCGATACTTATAATATCGATTCAAAAATTAGCTGGTATGTCCCTGTCAGATATCTATTATATGGAATCTGTGACTCTCATATTATGTGTATTGCTAGATGTGCCTTTTGGAGCATTAGCAGATATTATTGGAAGGAAAAAAACTATTATACTTGGCGGAATATTTTTATTCTCAAGTAAAATATTTTTTGCTACTATGAATTGCCCTCTAGATGCTTGGATAGCAAATATGTTGTGGGCAATTGGTCTCACTTTGCAATCAGGATCTGACACATCATTGCTTTATGATTCACTTAAAGAGTGTAATAGAGAAAAAGAGTATAAAAGTATAGAAGGAAAAGCTGTAGGATTAAGATTTTTTCTTGTAGCCATATGTGCATTAACTACTGGATTTCTGGCAAAAATAAATCTCAGATTTCCTTTATATCTAAGTGTGCCTTTTCTTTTATTGTCTCTTATACCTGCATTCTTTTTGCATGAGCCAATACATACTGAAAAGTATTCTATTAAAAAGCAATTTGATACACTCAAAAGAGGTTTCTTATCTTTTTTTAAAACAAAAGAAGTTGCTTTCATGATAGGATTTTCTACATTGATAGCTACAATTTCAAAAATTTGGTTTTTTACTTATAATCCATATTTTGAAATAGTAAAAATAGATGTATCTTATTATGGATTTATTTTCTTTTTGTGTAACATGGTTGCATTTATATCTAGTCATTATGCGTATAAATTAGAAAAAAATATCGGTGAAAGATATTTTATACTGATAATGATTTTATGTATAGGACTGCCACTTATTGTGATGGGGCTTTTGCCAATTGCTATATGTGCATATCTTGTACTAGCACAAAATCTTGTGCGTGGTTTTATGAAACCATTTATTGGTGACTATTTGCATAAACATGTAAATACGGATATAAGAGCGACTACCATGTCAGTGAATTCTACAATGTATCATTTTGTATCTATTATCACTTTAGGGGTATTTAGTGTTTTATTAAAAAGTGTAAATCTACTTCATGCTCTTATATTGTTAGGAATTACCACTTTATTATTTGGTTTTATTTTATATTTTATTTATATAAAAAAGATAGAATAAAAATAATATAGAAATAAAAAAATAAAGTAAAA
>CAZYMY010000033.1:2950-4595 GCA_964648875.1 uncultured Candidatus Saccharibacteria bacterium
AAAAATCTATTAAATAGAAATTAAAAAGCGTCGCAATTTTTTTGCAACGCTTTTTGTTTTAATTTACTCTAAATTTCTTTTTTATATCTATCAATTCTTCTTCATTTTTATTTTGCATTTTTTCTTTTCCTTTTTCCGCTAAATCTTTTAATTCTTTTTCAGATAATTTATTTAATTCTAAAGTTCTATCTTTTAAATATTCTTCATTATTTTTATCAGCATCCTCTATCACCTCTTCAAAAAGTGAATTGAGTATTAAACCAATTTTTTTGCCAGGTTTTTCATCAAGTATTTCCATTATTTTTTCTCCATTTATTTTTAATGTTTTAAGTGAAACAGGATCACGAAGAGCTTCTTCTATCATAGATTCAAATTTACGAAGTCTAAAAGGCTCTTCTTTTTTTGTGCCAGATCCCATCCTGTCACATATTCTTACATTTATAAGATCCCAAATATTTTCTTTTCCAATATTTACTATAAGTCTTCTTACGGCAGATAAAGTTATAGCTTCTGGATCTGAGAAAAACATATGATATCTCACAAGTTTAGAAACTCTATCTACAATTTTCTTTTCAAATTTTAAATTTTCTAAAATCTTTTTTGCCATTCTCTCCCCTATCACTTCATGTCCATAAAATGTATAATCTTTTTTATTTTCATCAAATCTTTTAGTTTTTGGTTTTCCAATATCATGTAAAAGTGAAGCAAGTCTTATATCCAAATCATAATCTTTGTCAGCAGCATATTGAACAGCTCTCAAAGAATGTTCAAACACATCAAAAGTATGATGACCATTTTGACCAACATCTACAGTATCATCTAATTCTTTAGAAATATATTTTAAAAGTCCTAATTTCTGACACATTATAATTCCTTGCATTGGATTTTTAGAAATTATTATTTTTTCAAATTCATCTCTTATTCTTTCGCAAGAAATATGAGAAACATTATCTCTCAATTTAAAAATTGCATTCATTGTATCACTATCTATCACAAAATCTAATTGCACAGAAAATCTTATAGCTCTTAACATTCTGAGCGCATCTTCATTGAATCTATCTTCTGCATAAAGGACAGATTTTATAATTTTGTCGTTTATGTCGTTTTGTCCTTTATAAGGGTCAATTAAAATGTCGTTTATAACATCATATGCTATTGCATTCATACTAAAATCTCTTCTTTTTAAATCTTCTTCTATACTTTTTCCCCATTCTACAGTATTTGGTCTTCTAAAATCTTCATATTCTCCATCTTTTCTGTAAGTAGTAACTTCTATAATTTGAGTTACTCCCTCTCCTTGGGAGAGGGCTGGGGTGAGGTCGGGACGAATTTTTACCCCCACCGTACCAAATTTATTCTCATATACAGTATCATCTTCACCAAATACTTTTATTATTTCCTCTGGCTTTGCATTTGTTGTAATATCCCAATCTTTTGGTACACGTGAAAGTAAAAGATCTCTGACGCATCCACCAACGAGATAACTTTCAAAATTGTTTTTAGAAAGCATTTCACAAACCCAAATTACATCTTTTGGAATTTTACTAACATCTATCTTATTTTGTGAAATCTTATTTGACATATATTTTGTACTTGCTATAATGTATATACAATTTGGGGTAACCCACAATGGAAGACCAGCGAA
>CAZYMY010000034.1:0-4301 GCA_964648875.1 uncultured Candidatus Saccharibacteria bacterium
CACTCAGCGATGGTAGCTTTCGGGCAAGAGTAGCTTTTCGGGAGAACAGAGTACTTAAATTTAAAGCAATTTGGATTTTATGTGGCTCTTCAAAAACACCCTGATAAATCAAGGTGTTTTTGATTTTTTATGTCTCTTGACAAAATGTGTAAAAATGATAGACTCTATTTAGTGAGTGTGATTTTTTTGACTTTTAATTTTAAAATTTTAAAAATTTAAGAAAATGGAAGAAATAGAGATGTACGGACAGTACACAGAAGTTTCTCCTTTACTTAAATTTTTAAGAGAAAAGGAGATAAAAAAACAAGAAGAAAAAGAAAAGAAAGAAAGAGAAAAAGAGAATGAAGAAGAAAGAGAAAAAGAGAGAATAAAAAGATGTTGTCTTCGTAAAATTGCATATTCAAAAAAAGGTGCGCAGACGGAGATAAACTTCCTTCACGATGAAGGAGAAACAAACCTTCGTAAATATCAGTGCAATGTATGCAATTTTTGGCATCTTACACATAAGCCAAAACTCTTTGATGAAGAAAAAAAATATAAAAAAAGAAGGAGCCGTATGTAAAAATCGGCTTTTTATTTTTATATTATCTTATAATTCACCTAATTCATCACTCTTTTTAGTTTTCCACATAGAATAGCTATGTTTACCTTGTTTAAACTTTTAAAGTGGTATAAAATGGGGGAAGGTGGGATATTGTGGGAGATATCTTCGGGAGCACCAGAAACACTATGCTTATAGGCCACTATATACATCAACTAGATGATAAAAAAAGAATTTCCATTCCTTCAAAATGGAGAGTTGTTCTTGGTAAAAAAGTTGTGGTGACTAGCGGTCTAGATAAGTCGCTCTTTGTATTTAGTATTAAAGAATGGCAAAAAATAGCAGAAAAACTTTCTTCATTATCTTTTACAAATAAAGATACAAGATCATTTACTCGTTTTATGCTCGCTAATGCTTTTGATACCGATCTAGATTCTGTGGGAAGAATTTTGATTACTGATGCATTAAAAAATTTTGCAGATATAAAAAAGAAAGCAGTATTAGTCGGCATGCATAATAGAGTAGAGCTTTGGAGTGAAGAAGAATGGGAGAAATATTCAAATGCAAACAATAAAAACGCTGATATAGTAGCAGGTAAATTATCTGAGATAGGAATTTTATAAAAATATGCATATACCAGTTCTATTGCAAGAAACTATAAAGTCTCTAAATTTAAAAAAAGGTGATACAGTATTAGACGCTACAGTAAATAGGGGAGGCCATTCTATAGAGATAGCAAAAAAAATAGGCAATACAGGTATTCTTATTTGTGTAGATTTAGACAATGAAGCTTTGAAGGAGGCAGAAGATTTTTTAAATAAAAATTTAAATAAAGAAGAAAAACCAAAAATATTTTTTATAAATGATAATTTTAGAAATATAGAAAATATTTTAGAAAATTTAAAAATAAAAGATATAAATGGTCTTATAGCAGATCTCGGCGTCTCTTCTCAAGAAATAGATGAATCAGGCAGAGGTTTTACTTTTCAAAAAGATGAACCACTACTCATGACTTTAAAAAGTAATATTTTGGAAAGTGATTTGACTGCTAAAAAAATAGTAAATGATTGGGATGAAGAAAATATCGCTGACATTATTTATTATTATGGAGATGAAAAATATGCGAGAAGAATAGCAAAAAATATATGTGAATCAAGAAAGAAAAAGATTATTTCAAATACATTTGATCTTGTAGATATTATAAGAAATTCAGTACCATATAAATATACACATAATAAAATACATTTTGCCACAAAGACTTTTCAAGCATTGCGTATCACGGTAAATGACGAATTAAAATCTGAAGAAATTCTTTTAAATTCTATTCCAAATATTTTAAAAAGTGGAAATAGAGCCTCATTTCTCACATTTCATTCAGGTGAAGACAGAGTATTGAAAATGTTTGTAAAAAAGTCTAAAGAAAAAATAAAATTAATAAAATTTGAAAATAAAAAAGATTTTCTTATTCCATCTAGAGAAGAGATAAAAATGAATATTAGATCTAGAAGTGCAAAATTGAGAGTGATAGAAGTTTTATAAAATAATTTAAATATGCAAATAAAAACAACACAATTGGATAATGAGAGATTAAGTGGTAATAAATTGTTTTTACACACTTTTAAAAATTTCTCTACTACCAGTGTAAAGACTTCACTCAAAATGCATATAGTACATGCATTGCTTTCTATTTTGATATTACTTGTAATTTTTTATATTATATTAGTAGTAGCAGTGATTTTTAATATAGTAAATAAAGAAGAAGGTTTGGCGACTATAAATGATTTTAATATAAAAACAGCAAAAATAGAAAGAGAATATAACTCTGTCATAAATATTTTAAATAAAGAATTTGCTTTATCAAATGGATTTGTATCTTCAGATGATAAAGTCTTTGTCTTGAGAAAAGATGCGGCAGCAAGTTTATCTTTTCTATATGATAAAAAAGATGAGTAATATCATAATAAATATTATTTTTTATTATGAATAATAATTTAGATCATACAAAATCAATAAATAGATTAATGAATAAAAGGACAAATTTATTTTTGTCTTTCATTATATTTATATTTTTTTTAATTATACTTCGTCTTTTTTTTATACAAATTTTAGATGGTAAAGAATATAAAAAAGCAGGAGAAGATCAATATTTTTTAAATACAGGTGAGAGTTTTGATAGATTTTCTATATATTTTTCAAATAATTCAAATGAAGTAGCTATAATATCTCCTGCAGCTGAGATGTTAAATGAATATGATATAGCTATAGACCCAAAAACTATTCAAGCAGATTTTAAAAAGAGAATGGCTGACGGGTATAATATAGAAGATTTAAAAAATAATTTTTATTTTAAAATAGTAAAAATATTTGAAAAATATGAGAAAGAAGAAAAAGAAAATCTTGATAATTCTACTTCTTCATTACAAAAAAATGTTTTTATAAATAAAGATATATTTTTTACAAAATTAGAAAAAAAAGATTCGTCTTATGAAATATTAGTAAAAAATGTATCAGAAGATATAGCAAATGAACTTATTTCTTTGAGAATGAGAGGTCTTATAATAAATAGAAAAAAAAGTCGTGTATATTATGAAAAAGATATAGCCGCAAAAGTAGTCGGATTTGTCGGTTTTACAGAAGATAAAAAAATTGGTCTTTATGGTTTAGAAAAATATTATAATGATGTATTGGAAAAAGTGAGTATAACTAATAAAAATTTTTTTGCAGAGATATTTTCAGATTTTAATTCTGATGAAAATATTGAAAGCAGATATTCTAGTTTACTTTTAAATAATGGGTCACAAGGTGATATTGATCTTACTATAGATATAAATTTGCAAAGATATTTGTATAAAGTATTAAAAACTACAAGAGAAAAATGGAATTCTGAAAATATTGGTGGCATTATCATGGATATAAATGATGGCTCTATATTAGCCATGGAAGAATTGCCTTCATTTAATCCAAATGATTATAAAAATGTGTCTAGCATAGGTTTATTTAACAATGATTTGATATCTGGAGTTTATGAGATGGGATCTATTATAAAGCCTCTCACTGTGGCAGCCGCACTCGATCTGGGTATTGTAAATGAAAATTCTACTTACAATGATACAGGATCAATAGAGTTAAATGGATATAGGATTTATAATTATGATAAAAAAGCAAGAGGTCCAAATACTCCTTTGCAAGAAATATTATCAAAATCTTTGAATGTGGGTATTGCTTTTCTTGTAAATAAAATGAGCGGAGAAAAATTGAGTGAATATTTTCATAAATTTGGTTTAGGTGATCATACGGGTATAGATTTGCCAAATGAATCATCTGGTCTTGTGGCAAATTTAGATTCTAATGTTTTAGTTGATTCTGTGACAGCTGGATTTGGGCAAGGGATAGCGATTACACCAATTCAGACAATAAGAGCTTTGGCTACACTTGGAAATGGAGGCATATTGGTATCACCACATATAGTAAAAAGTGTGACATATGATAATGGAGATGTAAAAATAATGGCAGCAGATCAAGGAGTGCAAGTATTTAACAGTAGCTCAACAAGTAAAAGAATAAGTAAAATTTTAACAAAAGTTGTAGATGAAGGTATGAATGCAAAAAATCCAAAATATACAATTGCCGCAAAGACTGGTACAGCACAAATGGTAAATTCTGATACAGGTAAATATTATGAAGACAAATATTTACATTCATTTTTTGGATATTTCCCAGCAACAAATCCAAAATATATAATTTTTTTGTATCATACAAA
>CAZYMY010000035.1:0-3955 GCA_964648875.1 uncultured Candidatus Saccharibacteria bacterium
AAGTCTTTTATCCCATTAAATCTCTACGACATAAATAAAAATCTTTTTAATGAGATAAAAATATTTGCTCCATTTGGAGTAGAAAATGAAAAAATAATTTTTAAAATAAAATTAAATAAAAATCATATTTTGAAAACAAAAAGATTTGGAAAAAGTTTTGAGCATTTAGAAATTAATTTTATAGATAATGAAAGTGAAAAGATTGTAAGAGCTATAGAATTTTTTGTGAATGAAGAAAGGGAAGAAGAATTGAAAAATCAAAAAGAGTTTTTGATAAATGTAGAATGGGATAATTATAGGAGTGATATAGTGATGAAATTTGTAAAATAATACTTTTGACAATTAAAACATTTTATGTTATCTTTTTTGTACAGATAGTTCTTTATAATAAATAATTTAAAATATATTGAGATGGAAAGTTTCTTAATGCATCCAAACGGGTCTTGGATTAAGTTGGTAGAAAAACTAGTGTTACTTTTTAAAGGGGTCCAGTATTATAATACTTTTGGCACGGTAGATCTTTCTTTTTTGATGGAGTCTAAGATGGATATGTCCTTTAAAGATCTTGTTTATCCGATTCTTCAAGGGAAAGATAAGATTTTAGTAAAGAGATTTTCAGAAGCTCTTTATTTGGTTGAGATTAATATTAAGAAAGATGAACTGTTGAGAGTTAGAGGGATAAAAACTCAACCATTTACAGTTGGTCAAGTATTGAGGATATTAGACGAATCTGTAAAATCTCCAAAAAATTCTCGTGTTGATCTCACAGGAGAAAATTTTAACATTTTTTTAATTAAAGATAAAAATGGAAACGATTTTCTTTTTGTGGCCAAATGGTTACCCGTATCTAAACTATGGAAATTTTGCGAGATGAAGTCTTGTATAAATTTAAAAGGGTCAAGTTTTTTTGTTCTTCTCATGGGCTAAAATTTTAAATCAATATTTTTTTTACCGCGCGGTTTCGCGCGGTTTTCTTTTGGTCTTTTTTTATTTCTATTTTTTTTAAATTTTAAATTTAAATATATTTTGTTATAATAAAAAATATGAAAATAACTTTTTATACAGATGGAGCGAGTCGTGGAAATCCTGGTAGAGGAGGATGGGGAGTATATGTACAAGTCATAAGAAAGAAGTCACAAGACACAAGACTTAAAATGCAGGATGCAAAAAACAATACAGAAGACAATAAAAATATAGAGACTTTTACTACAAAATTAAGTGGTGGAGAAAAAGACACTACAAATAATCAAATGGAATTGAGGGCTAGTATAGAAGCTTTAAAATATTTAAAAAAGAATTTAATTAAAATATTGGAAAATCAAAATGTGCAAATAGAAATAAAAACTGATTCTAAATATGTTAAAAATGGTATCACAGAATGGATAATAAATTGGGAGAAAAATGGTTGGAAAAGCGCAAATAAAAAACCAGTTTTAAATAAAGAGCTTTGGCAAGAACTTTTAAAATTAAAAAATGATATTAATAATAAACTCGAAGAAAGAAATTTTTCTAATATAAAATTTGAATATGTAGAAGGCCATGCTGGCATAAAAGGAAATGAAATAGCAGATGAACTCGCTACAAATGCAGCGGACAGTTTATAAATTTGTCTTGAACCACGATTTTCTTGATTAAAACTCAAATTAAAATTCAGATTTTATAATTTATAAATTTGTATTTTATAAGTCAAAGAAAAAGGAAATTATTTTTTAAGTGAACCCCGCAAGCGAAAACTTAAAAAATAATTTCCTTTTTCTTTTTGTTTCATGATAAAATTATTTTATGTATTTAAAATATTTTATAGTTAGCACTATAGGATTATTTATAGGTATTTCCATTGCCTTCTCTATTAAATTCTCTACTGAATTATTTATTGTTTCATCGATTTTATGTGTTATTAATTTTTTAATTTATAAATTTTCTAAAAGATCTTTTGGTGTATATAAAAATGAAACATCTATTTTACTTTCTTTTTTATTTTTATTTGTTTCTATAGGTATATTGATTGCACAATTTGTAATATCAAAAGATATTTCACAAAAAGAAAATTTTCAAAAATTTCTTTCACAAAATGATTCTTTTTCTGGCATAGTAGAAGAAATAAAAAATAAAGAATCTTCACAACAAATAATTTTTAATATAAAAGATAAAAATGAAAATTATAAATTAAAAATAATAACTACAAAATTCGTAGAATATAAAGTTGGCGACACTATCAATGTAAAAGGAAAAGTTGTGACAGAAAATATTTTGTTATTAAACACAGAAAATAATATCAATAAATCTTTTGATACATTTACGCAAAATAATTTAAAAAATATAGATGGAGAAATATCATTTCCAGAAATCACTTTTTTAGAAAATCTAAATATAGAAAAAAATAATAAAGAAAATAATGAAGAAAAAGTAAAAGAAAAAGATAAAGAAGAATTTTTTAAAAAAAGTATTTTTTCATTTTTAAATTTTAAATATAAACTTATAAATATTTTTGAAAAACTTCCAAATAGGGAAGTAGGAGCACTTTCTTCTGGCGTCATACTTGGAGACAGCTCTCTATTTTCAAAACAAGAAATAGAAAATTTTAGAGTCGCAGGACTTTCTCATGTCATAGTATTGTCTGGATTTAATATCAGCATTATCATTTCTTTTATTTCTTTTATATTTTTAAATTTAAATTTTAGTTTGAGAAAAAGAGTGTTTATCACAATATTTACTATTTTTGTTTTTATAATTTTTGTCGGTGCTGGCCCATCTATAGTGAGAGCGGGGATAATGGGTGTATCACTTTTGATAGCATATATTTATGGTAGGCAATATGTAGCGAAACAATTTTTATTTTTATCTGCATTTATTATGATACTCATAAATCCTAAAATTGCTGTTTATGATATTTCTTTTCATTTATCTTTTCTCGCAACTCTCGGCATACTTTATATAATGCCAATTTTTGATAGATATAAATTTTTTCAAAAAGATATTTTCAATAATAAAGAATTGCAAATAAAAAGAGATCAAGAAATAGAGAAAGAGATAGATAGAAAAATAGATAAAAAAGAAAAAGTAATAAATCTAAAAGATAAAATTAAAAATAATATTTTAGAAATTTTTAAGACAACTTTAGCTGTACAAATTTTTGTTGTGCCATATATAATATTTGTGTTTAATAATATTTCTATATTTAGTATTATTTCAAATATACTTGTGATACCATTTATACCTATTATTATGCTTTTAGCATTTTTTATAATTTTATTTTATTTTATATTTTCTCCAATTGCTATTTTCTTTTCATATATATCTTTTATATTTTCAAAATATGTTTTTTATATTGCAGAATTTATATCTTCTATTTCGTTTTCAAAAATAGAAATAAATATTTCTATACAGACATTAATAATAATTTATTTATTTTTAATTTTCATTATTTATTTTGAAGATAAAAGAGCAAAAATTAAAAGATATTTTGATTTATAATAAATTTAAAATAAAAATACTTCGACAAGCTCAGTAATCAATAAAAAAAGAATTAAATAAAAAACTAAATAAAAAATATGATAGATAAAGATTTAAAAGAAATAATTTTTGATATAAAAAATAAAATAAAAAATATTTTACAAAAATATAAGAGATTAATTTTTGTTTCTATTTTAATTTTATTATTTTTGATTTTTATATCTATATATATAAATATTTCTAATAAAAAATATCTTTATATAAATTTTCTTGATGTCGGACAAGGAGACGCTATCTTGATTGAGACTCCCGAGCGCAAAAATATATTAATAGATGCTGGCGCTGGCAATAATATAATAAATAGATTAGAAAATAATTTATCCCTTTTTGATAGGGATATAGATGTGGTGATAATGACACATCCTGATCTAGATCATATTGGCGGATTTTTATATGTATTTAAAAAATTTAAAATAAAAAATATTTTACAAAATGGAGATAG
>CAZYMY010000036.1:0-2370 GCA_964648875.1 uncultured Candidatus Saccharibacteria bacterium
GGGTAGGATTATAAGAAGGTTATAGTGAGATTTTAAATATTGTATATATTTTATTATATTATTTGCATTATTTTTAGAAATATAGTATACTTCATGTACAAATTTAAAACTTGCTTTTTATTTTATCTTAAATTATGAAAATAAGGTCATCGATTAAGAAAATTTGCGGAAAATGTAAAATGATAAAGAGAGATGGAACTCTCCGTGTTATTTGTACTAATCCAAAACATAAACAAGCACAAGGATAATAATAAATTTTAAAATTATTTATGCGTATAGCAGGTATAACAATTCCAGAAAACAAAAGATTAGAAATAGCATTAACAGCTATTTATGGTATAGGTCGTTCTAGAGCAAAGAAAATTTTAAATGATTTAAATATAGATATCAGTAGAAAAATAGAGTCTTTAAATCAAGACGAAGAAAAGTTGATAAGAAAAGAAGTAGAATCTTTTAAAATAGAAGGGGATTTGAGAAGAGACAAACAACTTAATATAAAGAGATTAAAAGATATAAAAAATTATAGAGGTATAAGACATTTAAGAGGATTACCAGTGCGTGGACAAAGAACAAAAACAAATAGCCGTACAGTAAGAGGAAATACTAGAAAGACTATGGGTTCTGGTAAGAGAAAAGTCGAAAAAACATAGAAAATAATAATATTTAATTAAATTATGGGAAAGAAAAGAGTGGTAAAACAAGTTGGTGCAAATATGGACAATGCTTTGAAAGCAAGAGCGCTTTCAAAGATGTTAAAGAAAAAGATTTCTGAAGGTATTTTATATGTAGAATCAACTTACAACAATACAAAGTTAACACTTACCGATATCACAGGTAATGTTATTATGTGGTCTACATCAGGTTCTCTCGGATTTAAGGGCGCAAAAAAAGGTACGCCTTTTGCAGCTGGTAAAATAGCTGAAGTTATAGGAGAAAAGGCTTCACAGGCCGGTTTAAAACAAGTGAAAATAATAGTAAAAGGTGTAGGATCTGGTAGAGAGGCAGCTATAAGATCATTTGCTTCTTATGGAGTTGAAATTAATTCAATAGAAGATCAGACACCTGTGCCACATAATGGTCCAAAACCTAAAAAACCTAGAAGAATTTAATAAAAAAATATGACGGATAAAAAATGTAAAATTTGTAGAAGAGCTGGAGAAAAACTTTTTTTGAAAGGAGAAAGATGTTTTTCTGCTAAATGTGTTATGAATACTCGTCCTTACCCACCAGGAAAATTGGATTCAGAGAAAAAACATAAATCTGGAATTTCTGAATATGGTATTCAAATGAGAGAAAAACAAAAGATTAAAAATATTTATGGTATTTCAGAGAAACAATTTGTAAATTATGTTAAAGATGCAGAAAAAAATACTATTATTACAAAAATCTCTCCAATATTGGGTGTATTTATAAATTTAGAGACAAGATTAGACAATGTAGTATTTAGAATAGGGCTTGCAAAAAGTAGAGCTTTAGCTAGACAAATAGTAAATCATGGTCATATAATAGTAAATGGAAAAAGAATAAATATCCCATCATATAAAGTAAAAATAGGAGATATTGTTTCAGTACGCGAAGGTTCAAGAAATACTAAATTATTTACAGAAGTAAATAGTAAATTAAAAGATTTATCTACTCCATCATGGTTAATCATGGATGTTGCAAAATTAGAAGCTAAAATGACAGCTTTACCAAAAGATATAGAATCAGGATTTGATTTTACAAAAGTATTAGAATTTTATAATAAATAATAAATTTTTTAAAAATATTTATTGAAAAGACTAGCCTAAATTAAAATTGGGCTAGTTTTTTTGTGATATAATTTATATATAATTAATTTACATATGAAGAATATATTTAAGGCATTTAAGTTTTTTATTATCATTTTTTTATTAATAATTTCAATACAGGAGACTGTATTTGCCAATATTTCTGGTTTTGAATATGATGGTAATACTTCATCTATACAAAGTAGCATAATACAAAGTGATGGTAAAAAAGTTGTATATGGATATTTTAATTCTTACAAAGGCCTGCCTGTTAAAAAAATAGTTAGATTAAATAGTGATGATACTTTAGATAATACTTTCAATATTAATTTTGATATATCAGATAGTATTGTTCGTTATTTATATTTACAAAGAGATGGAAAAATTTTAGTAAAAGAAGATGCTATATTGATAACGCCATTTACAAATGATTATTATGATAATTCTTATACTAAAAGTCTTATAAGACTAAATACTGATGGCAGTATAGATAATACATTTAATTATTCTAGTGATCAAAAACCATATAGATTATTATTGCAGTCAGATGGAAAAATGATAATTCTTTCTAATAGAAATGGTAAAGTATTTCGCATAAATA
>CAZYMY010000036.1:2470-3708 GCA_964648875.1 uncultured Candidatus Saccharibacteria bacterium
TTTTATGCTCTTGGTGGATATGGTGAAAGCTATGATGCTAGATTTTTGCAACAAGATAAAACGAATAAAGATTTATATTATTTAGAATCTGGAGCGCCAGTGACTTTAAAATGGGACGCAAGTAATTGTTCTTCTAATTTTAAAGTGAATGGTGAGACAAAATATTCTGGAGTAGCTTATTATTATCCAAATGTAGATACATCTTATACTTTGAGAGCCACAAATGAAGATGGTTCTGGAGCAGTCACAAAAACAATAAACATAAAACCAGTTAGAGCTTGTGAAATAAAATATTTTATTTCTGATTCTCAATCTATATTATCAGGCTCTAGTGTAAAGCTATCATGGGCTACATACGGATGTAAATCTGTAAAGATAAATAATATTACTCAAAGTCAAAATACCGGTACATTATCAGTATCACCAACAGTAGATACTATATATAAATTTTCAGTTATAGATGCAATGGGTGACAGAGAGACAGAATATGGTTATCCTATCAATATAAAAGTTACCAATTTTTCAAATTTTAATAATGATTTTACAGATGGTAATCCATCTATAGAAGATATTATGGAACCAAAGTCGGGTAGTATCTTTTCAACAGATGACAGCATAAAAGTGACATGGAAGACAAATAATGTCGGCGCTACAGCTATTATGGCTATTTCTATTTGTGGAGATTTGAATTGTATTGAACAAATCACAGATTATACTACAAATTCCGGCTCCTATTTATTTAATTTAAAAGGTAGAGATTTCGATTTTTCTAGAATATCTTCCGCTCGAATAAAAATTAATATTATTTCTAGAAATATATATAAATGGTCATCTTTTTTTAGCATACAAAGATCTGATAATTATATAAGAAGTTCATTTATACCTTCAGAATCAGAAAATAAAAGTACAGTTCAAGCACAAAAAGAAAATGATAATTTAAATTTAAAATCTGGACAAACACAAAAAGAAAATGATAATTTAAATTTAAAGTCTGGAGATGTAAATAAAAAAATTATAAATAATACAATCAAACCAGAAATCGAAATAGTTTTACCAAAAGGTAATAGTACTATTCATATATCAGAAAAATTATCAGATAATACAATATATCTAGTATGGGAGACAAAAAATGTATTACAAGATACAAGTTTAGATAATGTAAAATTAATCAGATATGTAGATGGTATAAGATTTGATGAATATATTTTAGCTACTAATATAGTAAATGATGGCTCTCA
>CAZYMY010000037.1:0-3389 GCA_964648875.1 uncultured Candidatus Saccharibacteria bacterium
GAATCTCTTATTCATTATATTTCTTGCATTTAAAATTTTTTCACGAAATACTTTGCTACTGTCCCCTTCTTTTTCTTTTGTACCAAGTTGTTCATAAGAAATATTTGATACCTGTACCCACATATCTACCCTGTCTATAATTGGTCCAGAAAGTTTTCTTTCATATCTTGCTATATCATTTGAAGTACAAATACATTTTTTATCTTTATTTCCCCTATTTCCACATGGACATGGATTCATAGCTGCTATCAAAATAAATTTTGCTGGGAATCTTTCTGTCCCCTTTGCACGAGAAATAGATACATAACCTTCTTCAAGTGGCTCACGTAATGCCTCGATACTTTTCTTTTCAAATTCTGGAAATTCATCTAAAAACAATACTCCTCCATGCGCTAAAGTGACTTCACCAGGTTTTGGTGTTGATCCTCCACCGACTAGTGATACATAGCTAGAAGTATGATGTGGTGAACGAAATGGCGCTTCTAAAATTAAATTATTATTTCTAAATTCATTGCTACCAGCTATAGAATGTATTTTTGTGACTTCTAAAATATTTTTATAATCAAGGTTTGGTAATATCGCGCGAGTCGCTCTTGCTAGCATTGTCTTTCCAGTTCCTGGAGGCCCATAAAGAGCTATATTGTGGCCTCCTGCTGCAGCTATAAGTAAAGCTCTTTTTGCTAAAGCTTGTCCTTTTATATCTTGCATATCTATATCACTTATATTTTCTCTTGTTCTTTTTATAAAAGAATTTATATCTGTAGGATTTTCTTTTTTCAATCTTTTTTTATTTGTGATATGGTCTATTATTTCAGATAAAGTTTCTATACCATATACATTTATATTTTGTACTAATGCCGCCTCTTCTATATTTTCTTTTGGTAAAAATAAATTTTTGATTTCATTGTTTTCTACTAATTCTGCTATGGCTAATGCCCCTTTTAATTTACTTATATGTCCCTTTAAAGAAAGTTCGCCGACAAAAAGAGATTCTTCTATTTCTTTTTCATTTATTTTTATTTCTTTATTTGCTATGAGATATGCTACAGCTATTGGAAGATCAAAATTTGTCCCCTCTTTTTTCAAATCCCCTGGCGCAAGAGAAATTGTAGTGCGCTGATTTATCTGTTTTGGATTTGTATATCCAGCATTGCGAAGTGCAGAACATACTCTATCTTTACTTTCATCTATAGCTTTGTCACCAAGACCTATCAAAGAAAAAGCATTTATTCCCCTACCTATATCACATTCTACTTTTATGAGATATGCCTTGAGGCCAGAAACTAAAGCAGATTTTATAGATATAAAAGACATAAATTATTTTAGTGATTCTATAGTTTCAAAATAATCATTTAAATACAATGTGACTACAAGATATTTTTCATCTATATATCCATATATCAAAGTCACAACACCAGCATTTGCTACTTCAAAATCCATATTTCTTAAAGTTTTACTTTCCCACTGCAATTCTGTATAAGGTATTATTTTTGGTTCCATTATAGATGATGTAAATTTTTCTATATTTTCATTTATAATTTTACCTATTTTTTCTAAAGTGCTAGAGCTTGATATTTTTTTAGATGTTGTTGCTATATCTTTTTCATTATTTTCTTCTTCTATTTTAGAAGCAATATCATCTATTTTAAAAGTATAAAACAAGTCGCTATTTAAATATCCTTTATGTGCAAGTATATAAGAATATAATAGACTAAAATTGTCAGTATCTATAGTTTTGTCTTTTATAGTTAATATAATTATATTTTCTTTTTTGATTATATTTTCTATATATGGAGATATGCCAGGAGCGAGTTTTGGTAATATTTTTTCTAAATCATTTTGTATATTTGTATTTTCATTATTCTCTGTATTTTGTGTTGTGATAATAGGAGCTACTTTTTCTACTTTTTTATATTTATTGTATAGATAATATCCTATTATAAAAAGAGAACATAATATAAGTAATACAGATATGAAAGATAATATTTTTTTTGTGATACTGTTTTCTTTTTCTTCAACCAATATTGGACTTTTAAAATTATTATTAATAGAATTGATGTTAGTATTAACATTAGAATTTTCATCTATAAAATGATTTTCATTTATATCATCTTCAAGTGTATGAATAGTTGGTATATATGCCATAAAGATTTTAACTTATAAAGTTATTTATAATAAAATTATATCATAAAAGTTTTTAAATAATTTTAAATTAAAACACTTTCAAGTTTTTTGAAAGTGTTTTAATATTTTATTCACATATTTCTAAAAATTAATAAAACAAATTTTCTCGATTCAGGCCCCGCTTTGCGAAAGAATCTCAAAAATTGTTTTATAAATTTTTATTTATTTCTTTTTGGTTTTTTACTTTGCATATGTTTTACTCCCCTGTGTGAGATAATGAATTTTTCTGGAGTATCGCACATATCTATAAAATCTTCACATACATCTTTTAATTTAAGAGATGTAGATTTTCCAAAAGATATTACTTCTACTTGTGTAGAATTTTTTAAATATTCTACAAGCGGCTCAAAGTCTCCATCTCCTGTTGCTAGCACTATACTATCTACTTTTGGAGCAAGACGAATAGCATCTACAGCTAGTCCTACATCCCAATCCCCCTTTTTATTTCCACCAAAGAATATTTGTAAATCTTTTGTTTTTGTTTCTATACCTATTTTTGTAAGAGCGTTGAAAAAATCAGTTTCATCTCCTGCTTCTGTGGTTATCACATATGCTATAGCTCTCACTAAATGTCTTCCAGCTACTGCTGTATCTAAAATGTTTTTAAAATTGACTTTTGCATTGTATAAATTTTTTGCGCTGTGATATAAATTTTGTGTATCAATGAGCACAGCGACTCGTTGTTCTTTTTGTTTTATTATGGACATGTTTTTATTTAAAAATGTTTTTGCACTTTTTTAATATTAAAATTTCACTTATTTAATTATAGCAAGATAAATAAAAATCTTCACAATTTTTTGTGAAGATTTTTATTTTATGCTCTTAATCCTAACTTTTTTGCAACTTTTTTATGTGTTTCAGGTTGATTTTTTTCTAAATATTTTAGATGAGCTCTTCTGTCTGCAACCATTTTTATCAAACCTCTTCTTGAGTGATTGTCTTTTTTGTGAGTTTTGAGATGGCTTGTGACTTCTTCTATTCTGCGAGTTAAAATAGCAATCTGGCTTCCTGCAGATCCTGTATCAGTATCATGTAGCTGTACCTCCTTTATTGCATTTGCTTTTTTTCTTTTTGTAAGCATATTTTTGTTAAATTTATCTTGACTTAAATAAGTTTATATATCATATCATACTTTCTAGAAAAATGCAAGATGAATAATCTTCTATAGATTAGATCTTATTATGTTAAAATTACTACATGTCACA
>CAZYMY010000038.1:0-3329 GCA_964648875.1 uncultured Candidatus Saccharibacteria bacterium
AAACTCTAGTCTTTATGAAAAAACAATATACATTTTTTATAATTTTATTTGCATTGATATTTATATTTTTAATTTTGTCTTATTTTAAAATATTAAACATTTCATCTAATTCAATAACTATTGGCGACACAAATCTATATCAAGCTCTAGATAATAAAAAATCTTCTTTTGAAGAAAAAAATATTTCTATAAACAATGATTTTTATGAAATTGATGCAAAATATCCTTTAGATATTTTTGATAAAGAAAAAGAAATAGAAAAGTATGTTTTATATAAAGTAAATCAAAAAGAGGAAGAGTGGAAAATAGGAGGGGATACATATAATGCTGAAAAAGAATTGGATAAAAGATTCCCAGATAGAGCAAAAATAAAATATACATTATATATTTCTTATGAAAGACATGAATCAAAAAAACATGGTACAGTGTCTTATGTTTTTACTATATATGAATTTACTGGGGGAGCTCATGGAAATAATGTGGTAGACACTTTTACATTTAATGATAAAGGTAGAGTATATATAGAAAATATATTAAATTTTACAGAAAATAATTCTGAAATAGATTTGTCTAAAATCTTTGCTGATAAACTCATAAAAGAAAAAGGTGAATTGACTAATAAAAATATGGTGATGCAAGGGCTAGGACTCGCTTATTTAAAAGCTGACGGCAAAACTTTAGATACAGCAAAATGCAATTGTGATGGATTTTTATTTAATTCTAATTTTCAAAATTTTTATATAGAAGATAATGGTATTAGCTTCGTGTTTAATCAATATCAAATAGCTCCCGGAGCATCAGGTATAATCACATTAAATATTGATTGGAATTTACTTTTACCGTTTATAAAAGATTTTGATTTTTAATAAAAATGTTCTAAATTTTGACTTTGTTTTAATTTTGTTTTTTATTTTCTTTGGTTTATAATGCTGTAAATTTAGAGTTTTTATTTATGAAAGAAGTAAAGAAAAATACATATAAAAATACAAGAAAGAGTATAGAAAATAAATTTATAGAAGATAAATTTGTTATTTTTATTTTGATACCAATACTATTTTTAATACCTTTTTCTTTTTCTTTTTTCTTCACAAAAAATTATTTGGAAAGAAAGACTCCGGTGTCTATACAAGAAGAATCTCAAAATCTTGTTTATAGTGTAGACTCGCAAGATTTAAATGATTTGTATATAAAAAGTGAAAATAAAAAGAAAGATGGAGTGATAGTGCTCGCATATCATCAAATTAGAGATGTAGAATATAGCGATGATTATAAGACTAGACTTTTTATTACTTCAACAGAAATTTTTGAAAAAGAGATGAAATATTTATATGACAATGGATATACTTCTATATCTTTTACAGATTATATAAATTATTTAAAAGACAAAACAAAAAATCCAATACCAAAAAAATCTGTAATTATTTCTTTTGATGATGGATATATTACTCAATATACAAATGCTTTTCCTATTTTAAAAAAATATAATTTGAAAGCTACATTTTTTATTTATATGGGATGTATTGATATATTTCCAGCTTGCATGAATTCGGAAAATCTTAAAGAATTGATTTCTAACAAAATGTTTTTAGCAAATCATACTTTAAATCATATTTATTTACCAAATTATAAAGACAGAACTATAATAAAAGAAATAGAAAATAATCAAAATATCTTACAAGAAAAATTTGGTTTTCAAAATATAGAAAAAGTTTTGGCATATCCATATGGTGGACAAGATAGCAGAATTAAAAATATTTTAAATAATTTGGGATATATAGGTGGAGTTGGGGTGTCTACAAATAAGTCAAAAAATGAAAATGAAGTTGACGCTTTTAATATTAATAGATATTTATTGGGCGATAATATTGATTTATTTTATAGGATTTTTGAGCAAAAATAATTGTATAAAATTTGACCAGTTGAAAACCCCCGAAGATTCGGGGGTTTTCAACTTACGTAAACTTCTCTGGTATTTAAGTTTACCCACTTATTATATAAAATATGTTGAAAAATGCAAATTATATTCTTAACATTTGTGGAAAAGTTTTAAAATGTTAAAATTAGTATAAATAATTAATTATGTATTTTGAGAAATTAATTTTCGAAAAATATAAAAGAATATTAAAATATATGATAGAAAAAATATTAAGAATAATAGAAAAATTTATACCAAAAAAAGTTTATAAACTTGGTCAGCCAATTTATCATTTTCTTTTAGCTGTGGCCGGTGTAGTTATTTATAGATTTCCAGCTAGAAGTATGATTATGATCGGTGTCACAGGCACTAAGGGCAAAACATCTACTGTAAATTTTATTCATTCTGTTTTGAGTGAAGGAGGAGAAAAAGTTGGGCTCATTTCAACAGCCAATATTAAAATTGGAGAAAAAGAATCTGTAAATAAATATCATATGAGTATGCCTGGTAGATTTATTTTGCAAAAAATTTTGCGTGATATGAAAAATGCTGGCTGCAAATATGTGGCATTAGAAGTCACTAGTGAAGGTATAAAGCAATTTCGTCATCTTGGTTTATTTTTAGATATAGCTGTTTTTACAAATTTATCTCCAGAGCATTTAGCATCACATAAAGGCTCATTTGCAAAATATAGAGAGACAAAGACTAGAATTTTCAAGAGACATCTATTTGATAAATTAAAATTAGTTATTGTAAATGCTGATGATGAAAATTCGGATTATTTTTTGGAAGCGCCAAAGGATACTTTAGAAAAATTAAATTATTCTATGGGAAGAGTTTCAAATTTTAAAGAAGATGAATCTGGCGTCTCTTTTGAATTTGAAAAAGAAAAATACAATTTAAATATTTTAGGTAAATTTAATATTTATAATGCATTACCTGCTATTTTATTAGGAGAAAGATATGGTCTTAATACTTCTCAAATTCAAACAGGGCTCGCAAAATTAAATTTAATTCCAGGTAGAATGGAAGAAATAAAAGAAGGTCAGAATTTTAAAGTAATAGTAGATTATGCTCATGAAAAGCTTTCAATAAATAATTTGCTTGATACCGCAAGAAATTTAGTTCAAGCTCAAAATAAAATAATTATAGTTCTTGGTGGAGATGGTGGAGGGAGAGACGCACAAAGATTGATAGACATGGGTGAGGCAGTCGGAGAAAAAGCGGATATAGTGATAGTGTCAGATTCTGATCCATATTTTGATGATGAGATGATTCTTGCTAAAAAGATAGCGAGTGAAGCAGAGAAAAAAGGTAAAATATATAATGAGAATTTGTTTATAATTTTAGATAGATCTGAAGCAATCAAAAAAGCTATAGAAATTGCAAAAGAAAATGATATAGTATTACTCGC
>CAZYMY010000039.1:0-3173 GCA_964648875.1 uncultured Candidatus Saccharibacteria bacterium
TGTTTTTATTTTCTCTATTTTCTGATAAAATGATTATATAAATTTATGACTTTACTTGAAACTATTAAAAAAGAATTAATTAATACAATCTCAGATTTGAGAGATGGAGATTCAGAGACTTTAAAATTCGATGTATCATTTATAGATGATGTGAATAATAAATATGGAGATATTTCTACAAATTTAGCCATGATACTCGCTAAAGATTTGAAAAAAGATATAAAAGAGATAGGCACTATTTTGCTTGAAAAAATAAATTTTGAAATAGATAATGAAAAAAGTCTCAGTGAAATAATAAAAGAAATAAATTTTACAGCAAATGGATTTATAAATTTTTATTTAAAAGAAGATTTTTTGATGAAAGAATTAGAAAGAGTATATAATTTAAAATTTATAGAAACTAATTTTACAAATAAAAAAGTTTTAATAGAACATAGTAGTCCAAATCTTTTTAAGCCATTTCATATTGGTCATCTTATGAATAATATTATTGGTGAAAGTATCGTTCATATAATGAAGACTAGTGATACAGATTTACATGTAATGTCTTTTCCTTCTGATATATCTATCGGTATTGCAAAAGCTATTTATATTTTAAAAAATAAAAAGAATTGGTCATTTTTAAATGAAGATATTATAAAAGTTTTGGGTGATGCATATGTAGAAGGGGTTAAATTTTATGAAGAAAATGAAGACAAAAGAGAAGATATAAAACTTATAGCCAAAAATCTTTTTGAAAAAAATGAGGAAACAGAAGAATATCAAATTTTTGTAAAAGCGAAAGAGATAAATATAGAATATTTTCAAAATATTTTAAAAATATTAGGATCAAAATTTGATCATCTTATATATGAATCTGAAGCTGGCAGGAGAGGAGAAGAAATAGTAAAAGAAAATTTAAATAAATTAGAAAATAAAGAGATTTTTGAAATTGGAGAATCTGGAGCTGTGATGTTTGATACTAAAAAGAAAAAAAATAATGAGAGTGATGAGACCATAAAAAGTGTATTTATAAATAGTGAAGGAAATCCTACATATGAAGCAAAAGATCTTGGATTACTAGATTTGAAATATGGTTATTTTCCTTTTGATTATAATTTTTTTGTGACAGACAATGAGCAAGTACCACATTTTGACACAGTATTAGAAGTAGCAAAAATATTAGGAGAAAAAAGTGGCGACAATATATGGAAAAAAATATCAGAAAATAGTATTCATATACCACATGGACGTCTTAATATGAAAGGGGAGAGAATGTCTTCCAGACTTGGAAATGTGATGACTGTAGAAGAAGTTTTAAATTTAGTTAATGCGAAAGTTTATGAGAGACTTGGAGATAAGATAAAAGATTTAAATGATTTGCAAGAAAAAGAAATGGTAAGAAGAATATCTTTGTCTGCATTGCGAATATCTATTTTAAAATCAAAGCCTGGATTAAATATTGATTTTGATTTTGAAAAATCTTTAAATTTTGAAGGAGCTACTGGACCATATTTACTTTATACATATGCAAGGGCAAATTCTATTTTAGAAAAATCTAAAATAAATGAAGAATTATTTTCTTTAGAAAATATAAATGAAAATCATATAACTTTAATAAAAAAGATAATACAAGTAGAATCTGTATTAAAAAAGGGTATAGAAGAATTATCTCCACAATTTATAGTAAAATATCTTTTTGAATTAGCTGGAAGTTTTAATACTTTTTATGCAAAAGAAAAAATTATAACCGAAGATGAAAAAGTCGCAGCTTTAAATATTTATCTATTAAAAAGATTTATGAAAGTATTTAAATTTGCTATGAATTCTATTGCAATAGAGGAGGTAGAGAGGATGTAGTATAATTATTTTATATATAAATTATATGAATTTAGAAAATAAAAATAATATTAAGACTAGTAAAAAAGTTGAGTCTATTCCATTTGATAACGAAGAAGAAATTTTGAATTCAAATAATGTCACACTTATAGCAAAATATGCAAAAGAGAATAGAAGTAAAAAAGCAATAGATAAAGTAAGAGAACTTTTAGAATTTGCGAGAAAAAGTGGTGAAAAAGTAGTACAAAACTTTTTTAAGTCATTTAAAGAATGTGAAGCTGAAAGAAAATCATATTTAGAATTTTTATATACAGAAAGCGGTCAAAAAGCATTAAGCATTTTGGAAAAAATGCCAGAACCTTTTCAGTCTATAGCAAGGGGTAAATTGACAGATTATAGAAGAGAATTAGAATATAATATTCATTTATTTAAAAGGCATAAAGGTGACGCTCAGGGTATTTGGAAAGAGATTTTTGGATTCGATTATTATAATGTTCCAAATCTTAAGGAAAGATTTAAAAATTTTTTATTTAAAGATGTACCAACAATCTCAAAAGATTTTTACATGAAAGATGCTTTGTATATTAAACAAGATCCTTTTGCTATTAATTTTTTTGTTGAGGACGCAAAAAATTTTTATAAAGCATGTGGGGATAATACAAAAGATTGTAATAAAGTAGTGGGTTTTTCTGCTAGTCGTGGTGAATCAAATATTAACGTCATTAAAATAGATGAATTAGAAAATGATAAAATAAAATCTGATACAACACATGAATCAGAGCACGCAATACACGCAAAAGTTAATAATATGAATGTCTTTGAAGGGTTTTCCTCATGGTCATTTGATGATAATTTTGATGAATACAAGATTGCTGTAAATAATGAAAGTCGAACATTTTTCTTAAATAGTTTAGAACACGCGAAAGATGAAATTTTTGCATATCAAAAAGACGGAACGGATAAGGCAGACGTAGAGGCTTTGCTTTTTTATAAAATAGAAGAACCTCTTTTTAAAGAGAGAGAAGAAGAGGGGGATCTTATATTTGATGAAATCAGGGATCGTAATCCTAAGTATGATTATAATGAAGAATATAGAGAAGTAAATTATAAGATAATCGAAATAAATAAAATATTATCGGATACAGAAAAACAAAAATTGAAAGATAGTATTGATTTCCTGCAATCAGAATATGAAAGAGTTTTGAAAAATATGATAGAAGTAATTTATGAGAAAGTTAATAGTCGCGATATATCTATAGAATTTTTTAGAAATGTACCAATAAATGAGCTTTGGAAATATTCTGACGGAAGATATAATAGAACAGATTTTATAATCAAACCGTTTAAATTTTAGT
>CAZYMY010000040.1:0-3096 GCA_964648875.1 uncultured Candidatus Saccharibacteria bacterium
TCTGATAATTTTTCTATACATAGAAAATATTTAGAAAAGTTGATAGCAAATGGATATGCATATATTTCAAAAGTAAGTATAGACGAGATAGAAGAAGCAAAAAAAGAAGGAAAAATTTTGAGAGAAGAAGTTATTCGTTTTAAAAATCCAAATAAAGTTATCACTTTCACTGATATGATAAGAGGTGAAGTTTCTGTCGATACTACAGATTTGGGAGATTTTATTATTGCAAAAAGTCTTGATGAGCCACTATTTCATCTTTCAAATGTTGTAGATGATATTATCATGAATGTAAATCATGTGATAAGAGGAGAAGAGCATCTTGCAAATACTCCAAGACAAATTTTGATATGGGAAGCAATAGGAGAAAGAGACAGACCCATATATGGCCATATACCTCTTATATTATCTGAGAGTAAAGAAAAACTTTCTAAAAGAAAACATGGAGAAATAGTATCTGTAGAATATTATAAAAACAAAGGATATTTAAAAGAAGCATTTATAAATTTTATAGCATTTCTCGGATGGAATCCTGGAGGAGAAAGAGAAATTTATTCTTTAGAAGAATTAATTAATTTATTTGATATACAGAAAGTACAAAAAGGAGGCGCTATATTTAATATGGAAAAACTCAATTGGTATAATAGAGAATATATAAAATTGCAAAGTAAAGAAGAGCAAATAGAATATATAAAAAAGTTTTTACCTGAAATAGAAAAATATTCTGATGAACTTTTAAATAAATTGAGATTGGTACTGATAGAGAGGATAAATTATTATGGAGAATTAAAAAAGATGCATGATGATGGAGAGCTTCACTATTATTTAAATGATCCAATATATGAAAATACAAAAGAAATAATTTGGAAAAAATCTGACAAAGAAAATACTATAGAAAATTTAAATTTAATTAAAAATATTCTAGAGAAAAATATTGAAATAAATGAAAATGATGAAAAAGAATTTGAAAATGTCTGGCAAAAAATTTATTCTTTAGCAGAAGAAAAAGGCAAAGGTGATATTTTGTGGCCACTAAGATATTCATTATCCGGAAAAGAAAAATCACCAGATCCAAAGTCTTTACTTTATATATTGGGTATAAAAGTATCTTTATCAAGAATAGAAAAAGCTATAGAAAGTTTAAAAAATAATTAATAATAGAGTCTTTTCTTTAATATTTTGTACTTGAAAAAGTTTTTAAAATATTGTAGTATGAGAATATGCTAATAAGTATATCACTCAGCAATTTATCTATATTATTACTAATTTTGTTTATAATTGGTATTTTTGTTGGTTTTTATATGACTATGATAAAAGGAAAATATTTATGGTAATAGAATTATATTTTTGGAGATTTGTATTTTATTGTTTTACAGCTTTTATACTTGGATATATATTTGTATATACTACTATGACTAGAAATACAGAAAAGACTTTCAATTTTTTTATTGTCTTTAAAAAAATGAATTTACCTGACCTATTTGAATCTCTATGGAAATTCATAGTAGCGTTTATAAAATTTTGTACAGGTATAGAGTTAGAAGTTTTTCCTGCAAAAAAATAAAATACAATAAATATTTTTTATGTAAATATTGTTGACTTTATAATACTTGTTATAATTATAAATAGGGGAGACAGGAAAATCCCACATTCTTGTCTCTCCTAAAAACAGATTCGAGTTCCGAATCTAAATATAAAAATAGTCTTGGTGACTATACAAAATACACGAATACAATCGTGTATTTTGTTTTGTATTAAAATTTAAAAAGTATAGATATATTTAAGGAAAGGGTTTTTAATATACAGTGTCGCACAATATATCTTTTACGACACTATATATTAAAATAACAATATAAATTAATATAAATAATGAATCAAAACATTAATCATTAAAAATACTTTAAATCAATCGAATATATTATTCTTCTATTATTCTTATTAAGCTAGTTATGAGTACACTCTTTTTTAGATTTGGATTTATATTTAAATTTTTCTCCATTTCCAAAAGCTTGTATAAATTGTTGGAACAAATTATCTTAGTATGTTTCTCTACTATATCTTTAGCTTTCTTTATTTGCTTTTCCCCTATTTCTCCTTTGAAAATTTCTTTTGCTTCATCTACTGATATGTATCTCATATAAAGTGATAGCTCAAACATCTTTACTATGTCTATGTATATCCTATCTATGATTTGTCCTGTATCAAGCTTTATATTTTGTAATATTGATAATATCTTATAAATATCTTTTTCTCCAATCGCATATAATATATTAAAAATTTCATCTTCTACATTTATACCCATTATCTCTTCTAAATCTTTTAAAGTTATTTCTTTTTTATTTAAAGTATTTAAAACTTTTTCTAAAATATTTAAAGTGTCTCTAAAAGATCCTTTTCCTTCTTCCGCTATTTTTTTTCTTGCATCAGTTTCTATATCTAGTTCTTCTTTTTTTGAAATAGATATTAAAAATTTATCTAATACTTTTATATCTGGAGATGCGAAATTTATCTCTTGACATCTAGAAATAATTGTGTCAGGCAATTTATGTTTATCTGTAGTAGCCAATATAAATATTACATGGCTTGGAGGCTCTTCTAGAGTCTTTAAAAGCGCATTAAAGGCTGACTTTGATAGCATATGAGCTTCGTCAAGTATATATACTTTGTATCTAGAGCCAAAAGTTGAAGATTGGGCAGCATCTATTATAAGTCTTATATCTTCTACACTATTATTACTTGCAGCGTCCAATTCATAAATATCGTCTTGAGAGCATCCTATTTCCCTTGCAAATATCCTTGCAGCTGTAGTTTTGCCTGTACCACGATCACCAGAAAATATATAAGCGTGATATATCTTGTCTTGTTCTATAGCATTTTCAAGAGTTTTAAGAGCCAATTCTTGGCCAAAAAGTTCTTTAAATTTTTGTGGACGATATTTTCTATATAAAGCTATATGCTTCACATCTTCTTCTTTTATTTTTTCATCTTTCATAGATTAAAATATATTTTATATTAATATAATTTTACTACAAAAACCCCCCTTTTTAAAACTTGACAAGATATGTTTTTACTGATAGACTATTTTTAGTAAATAAT
>CAZYMY010000041.1:0-2990 GCA_964648875.1 uncultured Candidatus Saccharibacteria bacterium
TTCTTTTTTCCAGGTTTCAAGTTCTTTTTGTAATATATTTTCTACCTCTTTTAATGTTTCAAGACGAAGATTATTTTCAAGTCTTTTTGATACCTGATATTGTTGTCCTATTAATTCATAAGCTTCTTCTCTTCCTTTTTGATAGAAAAACTCAGCGACATCAAATGCTCCACTTATTGAAAATGTGCAAGCGTCTGTTTCCATTTTATTTCCATCTAAAAAGTTGGCTTCAAATATTTCTTTTAATTCTTGTTCTTTTTCTATTTCTCTCCAATCTCTTGGACATACACTATCGTCTTCGTTTATATATTCATTTTCTTTCATATATTTATTTTAATATAGAGAACCAATAAATAAACACGCCAATAACAAAACAACACGCTATAAATTGATTAAATAATGTTAGATTTTTGCCTTCAAATATAAAGCTTATATTAAAAAGCCATAAAACCATTACGATAATGTAAATTGTTTTTATAATTATATTCATATATTTATTTTATTAAATATTCAGTTGATAAAAATTGTTTCCACTTTTCAATATTCATTTTTCTTTGTTTTGCTACTTCTTCACTTGTTGGTAAAAATCTATTTTCTTCATTTTGTATGACACATCTAATTCTTTTAATATTATCTTCGCGAGGCAATAACATTATGTTTTCAAGTGTCACTGCTAGTTTGTCTCTATGTTGAAATAGTAGCTCTGAATAATATCTATTCCATATACAGAGAGTTAGATATTGATCTGAGTCTCTAGCTTTTGGTTTTTCTTTTAGCACTTCTTCTATTAATAATTTTAAATTTTGTTTTTTCATATAATTGTTAGTTATGTATTAATTATATACTACTTGTTTTAAAAGTAAACCCTACTTTTTTTATATGTGGGGATAACTTCTATTGGCATTGTGTATAGTATTAATTATTGCCGTGGCTAGTGTAGATTGAACAGGAGACATCTTTTTTCCGTGTTTTTTAATATATGTAAAAAACCATTTTTGGTCATAAAATACTTTCTTATTACTTTCAAAGTATTTTTTACTATCTTCTAAAATCCACCCTTTCATTTCATCTGTTAACTTATCTGATACACAATCTAATAATTTTTCAGCTAGATATACACTTTTGTTTTGTTTTTCTAAAATAGGTTTGTTATATTCTTCTGTCATCTTTGTATTCCATTTTCTATTTTCTTCTTCTATATATTTTAAATTTTCGTCTTTTTCTAAACTTCTAGCGTTTTCTTTTTCATCTTCTCTTTTTTCTGAAGTTAAACCTTTCATTACTTCAGAAACATTTTGTAGTTCTCCAGCCCAATCTCCTAAGTCTGTCCAACCTATCTGTCCTTGAGATTTTGCCTTTTTAATTTGTAATGCTGTATTTTCTGATACAACTATATTTTTTTTATTTCTTAATATTAATGTATATTGCATAGTTTTATTTTAGATCTATAAATGTAAATTTTGATTCTTGTATATCATCTTCCCATTTATTATTATTTAAATAAGTTGTTGTTTCTGGCACATATCCTTTTATCCATTTTTCATCTTTAATTTTTCTATTTTGTACATCTTCTAATATTAAGTCCTGAGTATTAGAATCTAATTTATTAAATTTTAATTTACACTTTTCTTTATTAGTTCTTCTAGTAGGATATATTTCCCAGAATTTATTAAATTTTTCATTATCTTCTTCTTTAGATTCATTTTCAGATGTATATATATTCTCTTCTATACTATACTCTTCTATACTATACTGGCTTAGCAATGGCTTAGCATTAGCTAAGCAATAGCTATTATCCTTATCTAATAAGATTAATTTCTTTTCTGTTTGGTATTCTGTTGGTCTTATTCTTCTTTTATCTAACCAGTTGTTTTTATTCCAATCAGTGATCACTACAACACCACTTGGAAATGAAATAATAAAGTTTTTTACAAGTAAAACTTTTATATCATCCTCATTCCCCCCGTGTATTCTAAGTATCTTTTTATAAGATACAAAACCTTCATCATCAGCTTCCATCCCTAGTAAGAAATAGATTGCTTTAGCAGACATAGGTAAGTCCATAAATTTATCCATATCTATTATTGCACGATCAAACATTCTTTTTTGTGACATACTATTTTTATGTTTAAATAAACGATTTATAATCGCAGATAATGTTTTAGTTTTTTTCTCTATAATTTACTTCCCACTGGTGAGCAAGAAGTAAATTATAAAGCACCAGTTAGCATTTCTGCCTTTTTGTATTATACCATAAAAAATAATAAAAGATTTTAAGAGTTGGGGATAACTTTTGTTAAGATTTATTGACTGTCTATGTTTACTTATGATATAATGTTATTCTAAGTTGCCGAAATAGTCTTTGAGAGACTGAAAACATAAAGCACTTACTCGAGATAAAATATATTAAATCAAAAAGCCTCCCATAACGGAGACTTTTTGTGTTATATGAAAAAACATTTATTACTCTTTCGAGCAATTGTATTATAACACATTTACCAAACTAAAACCCAGTTTTTCCCCAAGTGTAATTTCTTTTCATAATGATCATTTAAAATGCGATTTAAAAGCCCCTGTTCATACAGACCATAGCATTTATAACCTTGATAGAATAAACGCTCTATAACCCCAAATTTTGCCTCTCCGAGCCTTTTAATCTTCCACTCTCTGTAGTATCCTGATTTATCTCCCTCAACTTTCTGATGACATCCTAAACATAGACAATCACAGTTATCAGGATGAAATCTTAAACTCTTTTTATTACGATTAAAAAAATGAGAGCAAGTCATTTGATAACCCATATCTTGACTTTTACCACACATATCACATTTATTCTCTGATCTTTGTCTTATCATTCTAGAAAATAAGATATCATTTTCATCTGGTGTATTTTTCATTACTATATTATAACAAAATAAAAGAGATAACCGAAGTCATCTCTTTTATTGCTCAATATTGCTATCGAGTAAATACATTATATACTAGAAGAA
>CAZYMY010000042.1:0-1723 GCA_964648875.1 uncultured Candidatus Saccharibacteria bacterium
TTTATAGTATGTCTCACACCATAAAATGCTATTTGATTTTCATATTCTCGTACAAGCTTTGGCAATTCTGGTCTTGGGCCTATCAATGATATATCTCCTTTTATTATATTTATGAGTTGTGGAAGTTCATCTATTCTTGTCTTTCTTATAAAAGATCCAAATTTTGTCACTCTATGCGATTCATCTTTACTAGATACATCTTGCTCATTTATTTTCACAGGAGTCATACTTCGGAATTTATATACTTTGAAATTTTTATTATTTTTACCAACTCTTTCATTTGTGTAAAATAAACTTCCATTATCTTGTAATTTTAATATTATATATATTATAGGATAAAATATTAGAGAAAATATAAATACAGGTATAGATATTGTGAGATCTATAATTCTTTTTATTATTGTATAAAATCTATCTTCTCTATTATATATATTACTAAAAAACCATCCAGCATCTATATTTTCAAGCGGGATTTTTCCAAATACTTCTTCATACATATTTGCAAAATTTATTATTTCTATTTTTTTTAAAAATAATTCATAAAAAAGTGCTATATCATTTTTGATATGAGGATGATGCATATTTATAGCTAATATATTAAATCCTTCTTCTCTCACTTTATATTCTATTTTTGTATATAGACTGAGATCTTTTATTTCTGCGAGATCCATTGTTTCTACTTTTTGTATATTTATTATTTTATTGTCTTTTAATTCTTGTTTCAATTCTATAAGTTCTTTTCCTTCTGCCACTAAAAGTATTTTTTGATTTCTTTTACTTTTTACAATTCTTCTAGTATATCTTCTCCATATAAATATAAATATTCCAGCTACTATTATATATATTACAAGTATTGTCTTTGGTGCAATGCTAAAAGATTGTGAAGTATAAAATATCACAGAGCCTATTATGCTAGAAAATATGAGACTTGATATGATTCTATTATTTAAATCTTTATAAATCTTTATAGTCATTTTGTCATACAAGCCATACATATAAAATATTATAAGAGTAGAAAATATTATTATGAGAAATGGATAATATATATTCAAAAAATAGTCCATATTTTGCCAGGACAATTTTCGGAGACATATTGAAATGTATAATGCAAAAGAAAGTATGAGAAAATCAACAATAGCTACAAACAATCTCTTTGTAATTTTATCTAATATCATATATAATTTATAATTATATTATACAATATAAATCATTTTATGAAAATACTATATTTGATCACAAAAAGCAATTGGGGTGGAGCTCAAAAATATGTGTTTGATCTTGCTTTGTCTATGAAAAATGAAAATCATAATGTGGCTGTAGCCTTTGGGGGAGAAGGAGCTCTTTATGAAAAGTTAAAAGAAAAAGATATAAAGACTTTTAATATAAAAAATCTTGAAAGAGATGTGTCTATCATAAAAGAATTAAAAGTTTTTAGAGATTTATATTTTTTATTTAAAAAAGAAAAGCCGGACATTATACATTTAAATAGTTCTAAAATTGGAGGATCTGGAGCTTTTATTGGAAGACTTGCTGGAATTAAAAAAATAATTTATACAGCGCATGGATTCCCATTTAGAGAAGAGAGACCTTTTTGGCAAATTTTAATCATTACTTTTTTATCTTGGCTCACAGTATTATTTTCTCATAAGACTATATGCGTATCACAAAAAGATTTTGATGATATAGCAAAATTTCCTTTTGTAAAAGAAAAGATATGTATGGT
>CAZYMY010000042.1:1823-2909 GCA_964648875.1 uncultured Candidatus Saccharibacteria bacterium
TATAAATATTTTAAAAGAAAAAATAGAAAATTTTTCTTATACTATACTCACTTTTGGTGGAGATGAAAAAGAAATTTTAGAAAGAAAAATAAAAGATTTAAATTTAGAAAATTTTGTAAATATTTATTATTTAAATAAAGATGAAAAAGCAAATGAGATGCTCCTAGATTATGATATTTATTTTATGCCAAGTATAAAAGAGGGATTGCCATATGTTCTTCTTGAGGCAGGACTTTATTCTTTACCAATAGTCGCTAGTGACACAGGTGGAATAAATGAAATAATAGAAAATTATAAAAATGGATTTTTATTAAAAGTAAAAGATGTAAATGGATTCGTGCTTGCCATAGAAAGACTTATAAAAGATAAAGATTTGAGAGAAGAATTTGGTAAAAATATAAGAGAAAAAATAGAAAAAGATTTTGATATAAAAGATATGATAAGATACACAAAAGATATTTATCTAGAAAAATAATTATGCTTTATATTTTATATATTATATTCAGTATTTTCTCTCTACTTTTAGTCTTTATATGTTTTTTATATTTATTAAATATATTTTTTACAAAAATTCCTTTTGTACCAATAAGTAAAAATACAAATAAAGAAATAATAAGACTTATAAATGAAAATAAACTTTTAGAAAATAAAAAAGTCTTTTATGATTTGGGATCTGGTGATGGTAGGCTTTTGTTTACATTATCTAAAATATATAAAGATATAAATTTTGTAGGTTATGAGATTGGGCCATTTCCTTTTTTATATTCTAAATTTATAAATTTATTTTTGAAAAGAAAAAATGTAAATATAATATATGGTAATTTTTTTAAAAAAGATTTGAAAGATGCTGATTTTATTTTTTGTTATTTATCTACAGATTGTTTAGAAAAATTGAAATATAAATTTAAAAAGGAATTGAGAGATAATGCTTTGATAATGACTTGCGATTTTAGATTTTCTGATTTAGAAAAATTAAAAGAGTTTGATTTGAAAGATAAAAATTTTGGTATCAATAAAAAGATATTTATATATTCTATAAAGTAAAATATTTTTCGCAATTATTTTAAAATTATGATAAAATACTTT
>CAZYMY010000043.1:0-2434 GCA_964648875.1 uncultured Candidatus Saccharibacteria bacterium
GTCAAGTCTTTTTAAAAGCTTGGAAAAGTGTTATTTTATAAAGATGATTTTTAATTATTTAAATAAAAATATATTTAAGAAACTTTCTATAAAAAAGGGAGAGGATTTTTCTTTTGGCCTCACAGAAGAATTTGTGAAAAGCATATCAAAGGATAAAGATGAACCAGATTGGATGCTACAAAAGCGTTTAGAGGCCTATAGAGCATATAAAAACACAGCAATGCCAAATTGGGGTCCAGATTTATCTGGTTTAAATTTAAATGAAATAGTCTATTATATTCCCTCAGATCTCAAAGAACAAAATAGCTGGACCGAAGTGCCAGAAGAAATTGCAAAAACTTTTGAAAAATTAGGAATACCGAAAGCAGAAAGAGAATATCTCGGTGGAGTAGGTGCACAATATGATTCTGGTGTAGTTTATCACTCTATAAAAGAGTCTCTTAAAAAGCAAGGGGTAATTTTTGAAAATATGGATACAGCAGTCAAACTTTATCCTGATCTTGTAAAAAAATATTTTATGACAGATTGTATAAAAATAAATGAGCATAAATTCGCATCACTTCATGCTGCATGCTGGAGCGGAGGAACATTTATTTATGTGCCAAAAAATGTAAAAGTAAAAATGCCTCTTCAATCATATTTTCGTATGAATAAAGAAAAAGGAGGACAATTTGAACATACTATAATCATAGCTGATGAAGGAAGTTCTGTAGAATATATTGAGGGTTGCTCTGCACCAAAATATTCTTTTTCTTCTCTTCATGCTGGTGGAGTAGAATTGTTTGTGATGAAAAATGCAAAAATAAAATACAGCAGTATAGAAAATTGGAGTAAAAATGTTTTTAATTTAAATACAAAAAAAGCTCTTGTATATGAAAGAGGGGAAGTAGAATGGCTAAATGGAAATACAGGTAGCTCTACAACAATGCTTTATCCATCGTCGATACTTCTTGGTGAATATGCTAGAAGTGAAAGTCTCGGTATAGCTTTGGCTGGTAAAAATCAAAATCAAGATGTGGGAAGTAAAGTAATACATTTAGCTCCGAATACAAGTAGCGTAATAAAATCAAAATCCATTGCAAAAAATGGTGGAGTGTCAAATTATAGAGGATATGTAGAAATAGGTAAAAATGCTACAAATTCTAAAGTTGTAGTATCATGTGATACTTTGATTTTAGATAATAAATCTAAAGCAATTGCTGTGCCAGTAAATAAAGTTTTAAATAAAGATATAGAAATTTCTCATGAAGCAAAAGTTGGCCAACTTTCTATAAAAGAAATATTTTATGTGAATCTTCATGCTTTTGATGAATATGGTGCAGAGAGATTAATTATTGGAGGATTTGCAAATGAGGTAATAAAAAAACTACCGCTAGAATACGCGGTAGAGTTAAATAAGTTAATCGACTTGGAAGTCGAAGGGATGTAAAAATATGGTAAAAGATTTAAAAGATAAAATTAAATACGGGCTAAAAATATTTACAGATTTTAGTGAAAAGGAGATTAAAGAAAATACTCGTGTTATTGATATTGATGAAGCAAAACATATAGAGATCAGGGAGAATAATTTTACTCTGACCTCCCCAACCCCTCCCAAGGAGGGGCTAAATACTACAGAACAAGAGTCTAAGGAGAACCCTCTCCTTGGGAGAGGGCAGGGTGAGGTCAGAAATTTTCTTTCTCACACTATCATTAATTTAAACACAGAAGGAGCGAGTGTAGAATTTATTGGAAGATATAAAGCTGAAAAATCTCTTTGTGATGTGTCTTGTATTGTGAATCATAATGCAAATAATACAAAATCTAAAATAAATATAAAAGGTATAGCAAAAGAAAATGGAAAAATAATTTCTAGATCAAATATATATGTTCCAGAAAATATAAAAGGAATAGAAGGAGAAGAAAAATGTAAATTTATTTTTGTTGTTAACCCCTTCCTTGGGAGGGGGCAGGGGGAGGTCGGGGAGATTGATGCAATTCCAAATCTTGATATAAATAGTAATGAAGTGAAAGTGTCACATGCACTTTCTATTTCAAAAATAAAAAAAGCCGACGTATGGTACGCCGGGTTGCATGCTTTTTCTGAAAAAGATGCAGAAAAAAGTTTTGAAGAATCTTTTTTGAATTAATTAGAATAAATAATCATTGATTTATTTAATTCTTTAATATTTTCTTTAAATCTCTCAATTATTTTTAAATGCTTTTCTTTAATTCTTTGAATTTCTAAATAATCATTTTTATTCAGCTCTTCAATAATTTTAAAAGTTTCTTCTTTTTCTATTTCTAACTTATGTAGAACCTCTTCCGCTTCTTTTTTTAAAGATAAATAAACAATAAATTTGCTTTGCATTTTGATTTTATTTAATATTTAAAACTTACCCTACCTTCGCATATGAATCCGAACACTTGTATAATAAATAAATGAAAAAAAATT
>CAZYMY010000044.1:0-2367 GCA_964648875.1 uncultured Candidatus Saccharibacteria bacterium
TTTATCTAGTAAACATAGAAAGGGCTTTCATTGTAGCTTTAGCATTATTCATTTTATTTTTTGTACCTGAATGAAATTTTGCTGTGACATCATTTATACCAGCTAGAGAAAGTATAATTCTTGCAGAGCTACCTGCAATAATACCTTTTCCTTTATTTGGTGAAAGCCAAATTGAAGCTGATTTATATTTTGTCTTTACATCAAAAGGAATAGTATTGTTTTTACCAAGCTTTAAAGTGACCATATTTTTCCTTGCTGATTTAAAAGCTTTTTCTATTGCTGCTTGAGTATCAAGAGCTTTTCCTGTACCAAATCCAATTCTACCATTTTTGTCTCCTGCAGCTATAGCTACAGCAAGAGAAAATCTTCTACCTCCAGAGACAACACGAGTCACTCTTCTTATATCAATTGTCTTTGAATCAAATTCTGGTTTTTCTCTTGGTGGACGTGATCCTCTTCCTCCATTTTTATTTGGAGGTCTTTTCATAAATTTTCTCTTTGGAGAATCTCCAATATCATTTGATAGATTTGCAGGAGAAGCTATCTCATTTACTTCTATTTTTTCATTTAATGTTTCTTTTTTAAGATCTGACATATATTTATAATTTATAATATTTAATTAGAATTGTAGTCCTCCTTCTCTAGCTCCTTCGGCCAATGATTTGATACGACCTCTAAAAGGAAATCCTCCTCTATCAAATACTACTTTTGTGATTTTTAATTTAATAGCTTTTTCAGCTAATTCTAAACCAATTTGTTTTGCTGATTCTATCTTGTTTATTTTTGAATTCAAATATGTCTTTATATCGCTAGCGCTAGCTAAAACTTTTTTACTTTCATCATTTATGATTTGCGCGTATATAAATCTATTTGATTTAAAAACAGCAAGACGAGGCGAAGAATCTACACCGACAACTTTTGCCCTTATTTTTCTATGAAGTTTTCTTCTTTTTTCACTTTTACTTTTTATAATGACTTTTTTCATATATATAATTTTATGCTTTCTTGCCTTGCTTTCTTGATACGACCTCATCGATATATCTTATACCTTTACCCTTATAAGGCTCCACTCTTTTTAATTTACGAACTTGCATAGCAAATAAAGTCACAGCTTCTTTATCTATACCCGAAATAGTGAGATTGCTTTTTTCAGCAACTACTGATACAGTTTTTGGTATATCAATAAATACTGGATGTGAAAAACCAATACTTAATTGTAATTTATCTGCTTTTACTTCCCAACGAAATCCGACTCCTTCTATGATTAATTTTTTTTCAAATCCATTGTTTACTCCTTCAATCATATTTTCTATATGAGACATATAAGTACCCCAAAGAGATTTTGAAAATTTATCATTTCTAATTGTCTCACTTGTGATACCATCTTCAGAAATATTTATTTTAATGATATTCTCATCAAAATTTCTTTTCAATTCTCCTTTTGGACCTTTTACGGTGAGAGCATTTTTATCAAGTGATACTGTTGTACCATTTGGTATATTTAATTTTTGTTTTCCTATTCTTGACATATATTTATTTTTTTATAGTTCGTAGCTTTTGCAAAGAACTACCAAATTTTAAATAAAATTTCTCCACCACAAAGTTCCTTACGAGTTTCTCTATCTGTAAGAATACCTTTTGGAGTTGAGACTACTATTAGACCATGACCATATTTATATTTATTTATATCGCGATAGCCTAAGTAAACTCTTTTTGATAATTTTGAAACTCTAGTCACATCATTTATTTTTGGATAAACATGTGGATGTTTACCTGTATATTCAATGACTATTTTTATTTGTTTTTTATTGTTGCCAGCGTCTATCAATTCGAAAGTTTTTATAAATCCTTCTCTTTTTAAAACTTCTAAAATAGAAATTTTAATCTTTGAATGTGGGACTATGATATAGTCTTTTTTTACAAGACCTGCGTTTTTGATACCTACTAGCATATTTGAAATCTGATCCATATATTTTACTATTAAAGAAAATATTTTTGAGAATTTTCGACGCTCATTAGAGTCTAGAAAATTTGAAAAAATGATTTTCTTTAATTATTTAATTATTATTTACCATGATGATTTTTTAATGCCTGGAATCATGCCTTCATTTGCTAACTCACGAAAGCAAATTCTGCATAAATCAAAATCACGCATATATCCATGTCTTCGACCACATTTAAAGCATCTTCTTACAATACGAGAAGAAAACTTTGGAGTTTTTAAAGCTCTGGCTTTTACTGATGTTTTTGCCATAATTAATTAGAAATATTGTTAATAATATTTGTGCTATAAAAATATCGAGAAAAATAAAGATAATTTTTATTTGTATTCTCAAATTAAATTCTGACCTACCCCCAGCCCCTTCC
>CAZYMY010000045.1:0-2236 GCA_964648875.1 uncultured Candidatus Saccharibacteria bacterium
ATTTGACTTTTATATTTTAAAGGAGTATATTATATACATAATTTTAGAACGCCGGAAGGCGTTTTAAAAATGAAAAAATCAAATTTATGAATAGTATTATTAATTATTTAAAATCTGTGAAAGCTGAACTTGCTCATGTAGTTTGGCCTACAAAAAAAGTTACAATTAATCACTCTATATTAGTCATTATAATATCCGTGATAGTAGCTATATTTTTGTTTCAACTAGACGGTTTATTTTCAAAGATTTTAGACTTTTTTATTAGATAAAATAAATAAAATTTATAAAACAAATTTTCTAGATTCTGGCCTCGCTTTGCGAAAGAATCTTAAAAATTATTTTATAAATTTAAAAAATATATGGCAAAACAAGAACTTGGTGGAGAAAGGCATTGGTATGCTGTACATACATACAGCGGATATGAAAATGCTGTGTTAAAAAATTTAAAACAGAGAATTATATCTCTTGGACTAGAAGATAAAATCTTTGATGTTTTGGTGCCTGTAGAAAAGAAAATAAAAGTTAAAGGTACAAAGAGGGTGGAAATAGAAGAAAAGATTTATCCAGGATATGTACTCGTAGATATGATTGTGGATGATGATAGTTGGTATCAAGTGAGAAATACACCTCGTGTGACTGGATTTGTGGGTAGCGGTACAACACCTGTGCCTCTTGCAAAAAAAGAATTGGATTTTATATTTTCAAGAATGAAGCAATCTGAGACAATACATGATATCTCTATATTAGAAGGTGAAATAGTCTCAATTGTTGATGGTCCATTTAAAGATTATGAAGGAAAGGTCGCAGAAGTAGACAAATCAAGAGGAAAATTAAAAGTTTTAGTTTCTATGTTTGGAAGAGAAACACCACTTGAATTAGACTTTTTACAAGTAAAGAAATTGTAATCATTAAAGGTATTTTTACAAAAATTATTTTTTCAAGTTGAACCCCGCAAGCGAAAACTTTCAAAAACAATTTTTTGTAAAAATATTATATTTTGATTTTTTACTAAATATGTGCTAAAATGCACGAACTATAAATTAAAACTATGGCTAAAGCAAAAAAAATACTAAAATATGTAAAGGTTGAAATTGAGGCCGGAAAAGCTACACCAGCTCCTCCTATTGGGCCAGCTCTAGGACAGGCTGGTGTTCAGATTGGTGACTTTGTAAATAAATTTAATGCTGACACTAAAGAAATGAAAGGAAGACTTCCTGTAAAAATTTATGTATATGAAGATAGGACATATGATTATGTCATAAAAGCACCAACTGCTACTTGGCTTATAAAGCAAGGAGCTGGTATAGACAAAGGATCTGTAAAACCAAAACTTTCAAAAGCAGGACAGATTTCAAAAGATAAAATCAGAGAAATAGCAGAAGCAAAAATGAAAGATTTAAATGCAAATACTGTAGAGCAAGCTATGAAAATCATCGAAGGTTCTGCAAGAAGTATGGGTCTTGAAGTAAAATAATTATTTACTACAAATAAAAATAAAAATAAAAAACTATAAATTAATTTTTATAGTTTTTTATTTTTATTTTAAATTATCAAATAGACTCATGACTACGACAGGCCCAATTCCGCCAGGGACTGGGGTTATAAAAGAAGCTTTTTTATAGCAAGAAATATCAGCATCTCCTGCCAGTTTTCCATTTTGCTCACTTGTACCAGCATCTATTATTGTGACCCCAGTTTTTATCATATTTCCTTTTATAAAGCCTGGTTTACCAACACCAGAAATTATTATATCTGCATTTTTAAATTTCTTTTTATATATTTTTTCTTCTGTCTTTTCTGTTATTATGTCAAAATTTATTTTCTTTTTTTCAAAATATTTTGCAGCCATTTGTCCAACCAATTTTCCATTTCCTACTATTAAAATATTTTTATTTTTTAAATCTATTTTTATATCTTTAAATATTTTTTCTATTGCTTTTGCTATGGGTGGAGTATTTTTGTTTTTATTTTTTAAATATAGATCAAGAGACAAAGAATTGAGTACATCTATGTCTAGATTTACTGGTATATTATTTAAAATCACATCTTGTTTTAAATATTTTGGTAATGGTAATTGTACTATTATCCCATCATAATTTTCTTTTAATATTTTATTTATACTCTCCAATGCTTCTTTATTTGTTTTTACTTTCAACTCTTTTGTATCGCATATTATATTTAATCTTTTTCCTACTTTTGTTTTCATTTCTACAAATTTTTTTATTGCTAGATTTTT
>CAZYMY010000046.1:0-2177 GCA_964648875.1 uncultured Candidatus Saccharibacteria bacterium
ACTCCTGTCTCATCCTTGGCAAGGACGTGTTCTACCACTAAACCAACACCGCAAATTGTTCCACCGAAGTTTAATAACCAAGGTGAATGAAATAATAATATCACATAATTAATCTTTTACAAAAAAGATATATATCCCCTATTTTTATTATATATTTTTAAAAGACAAACTCTTGTCAAAGACATAAATTTTTAATAAATCAAAAAGACTTATTTACTTTGTCGTTTTGATTCTATAAAAGACTTTTTGTCAAAAACAGTGGAAAAGACAGTGTATATGTGTATAAACGACAAAATAAAAACGACATAATTTATATTTAAAATATGTCTTTTATAGCAAAATGTCCTTAAAAGGCTTTGTTTACAATGTCTTTTATAAAATAAGTTTTTTAGCCTTATTTTATATACAGATTAGTTTCACATGAAACGTATTTTAATTAAAACATTATAAATCATATATATTTCATACCATTACACAGGAAACGCTTTTTTATAATAAAAAATTAATATATATATAATAATATGTTAAAATAATATTATAAATATAAATCTATAAACTAATTTCTTAAGTTAAACTATAAAAGTAAAAACTTACAAGATTTTTTAATATTTATTTAAAATCATTATTTTTATGGCAGAACATAATACTATAGGAAAAATAGGGGAGGAAATAGCTACAAATTATTTAAAATCAAAGGATTTTAATATAATAGAAAGAAATTTTCACGTGAAAGGGGGTGAAATTGATATAATAGCAACAAAAAATGAAAAAACTTTACACGTGAAATCAAAAAATCTATGTTTTGTGGAAGTTAAAACAAAAAAGATACATAATTTAAAAGAAATAGAAGATTTGTCCTTTAGACCAGAAAATAATCTTACAACAAAAAAGAAAAATAGAATGAAAAAAGCTATAAAGTTTTATTTGTCGTTTAGAAAAATAAAAGAAAGCGACATAAATATAAATATATTAGCAATTATTGTCTTTTTAAATACAGATATAAAACAAGCAAAAATAAGAATTTATGAAGATTTTATCTTATAATATAAATAAATGCTAAATTTAATTAAATATTTAATAAGACATTTCAAAACTATATCTTTTTTTGGAGGATTTGCTTTAGATTTGTTTATATTACCAAAAACTACTTCTCCTTATTATATATGGATAGGGCCTGTGGATATAGCTATAATATTATTATTTTTATTCTTAAGACAAACATTCAAGAGACAGTTAAAAAAGAGAGAGAAAAAAGTAAAAGATGAAATTAAATTATCTAAAGATAAAGAAAATGTAGAAAATAAAAAGACTAGATCACATAAATTATTAGAAAAATTAAATACCTGGACTACTTTTTCTGTATCATTTTTCCTTGGCACATTGCTTTCTCATACTTTAGTATATTATTTTAGAAGCTCAGACATATTGCAAATGTGGCCAATATTCTTGATAATATTTATAGCAATACTCGCAAATGAATTTTTATATGGCATAGTGCCAGATATATTATTATTCTTTGTCGCACTCACTTTATGGTTTATATTTAATGTTCCTTTTGTATTAAATAAAGTAAATACTTATACTTTCTTTATTTCTATACTTGTATCAGTGATAGCAACATCTATAATAACTCTTGTATTGCAAAGGATCTATCTATCCAAAAAAGAATTTATATTTTTAATAATCTTTTCTATAGTATTTCCATTTTTATTATTAAGACTTTATTATATAAATTATATACCTGCTGTACCGCTCGCATTAGGGGATTCAGGATTTTATTCTTCTGTGGAAAAAGAAAATGTAGAAAATAAATATATTTATAAAAGAGGGGAAACAGGTTTAATACAAAATAAAAAATTCTTTTTCTTGGAAAATGATTATTATGATCTTGATACTTTGATAAAAATAGGGGAGTTTTATTTCTTTTCTAGTATAATTTCTCCTGCGGACGTATCAGCAGACATCACTCATATATGGGAAAAATATGATCATGAAAAGAAAATATGGATAAAACAAACAGAAATAACTTATCCGATATCAGGTGGACGAGAAGATGGGTATAGGGGATATTCAAATATAACAAATATATCAGAAGGGGATTGGAGGGTGAAAGTCACAGCAGATGGGAGATTGATAGGATTAAAGAAAATCACAGTCAAATAAAATTTGACAAAAAA
>CAZYMY010000047.1:0-2172 GCA_964648875.1 uncultured Candidatus Saccharibacteria bacterium
CTATTTTTTACTTTTTTAAGTTTTTCTATTCACATGTTAAAATATAAATATAAATTCTATGTCTAATTTTTTTAGAAATGTATTTGAATATGAAGAAAAAACTTTTTCCAATAATATATCAAAAGATATAAAAACAGAAAATGTAAATCATATTTGTATTCACGAAGATTGTGTGATCTTCAATGATATTGTTTTACCGTTTGGAGCAAAAGATATAGAAGAAAAAACTACTTTTATAATAGACGATATTTTGCAAGAGATAATTCATATTATTCAAAAGCCTGAAAATAAAGAAAAGAAAATAATAATTTGTGGCAGCACAAAAGCAAGAAGAATGTTAGGCAGAAAATTGGAAGATAGATTAAAGAGAGAGATAAATTATTAATTGTGACTTTAATTAAAATAAATAATAAAAATTTAGAATATTCTTTAAAAGAAAGTAGTAGAGCGAAAAGGGTTCGTATTTCTATTGATCGTGTTGGAAATATTATCGCAACAAAGCCAAAAAGAGTTGGCCTCGAAGCTCTCGAAAATTTTTTAATATTGAAATCAAAATGGATTTTTGAAAAGATAGACTGGGTGAATAATAATAAAAATTTTTTAGTTTCTAAAAATTCTAAAAAAGAATATTTAGAAAATAAGAGTAAAGCTTTAAAATTAGCAAAAGAAAGAATAGATCATTTTAATAAATATTATAATTTTAAATTTAAAAATATTACAATTAAAAATCAAAAGACAAGATGGGGGAGTTGTTCTATAAAAGGGAATTTAAATTTTAATTATAAAATAGCTTTACTTCCACAAAATATGTCTGACTATATTATTGTGCATGAACTTTGTCATTTAAAAGAGTTTAATCATTCAAGAAAATTTTGGAATCTTGTGGCAGAGACAGTTCCTAATTATTTGAATATTAGAAAGGGGTTTAAGAGAAATAATATAATTTAAAATTATTTATTTTTTTTAATAAAATACTATTGTGATAGCACGATTTTGTGACCCCGCTAGGAATCGAACCTAGATCTAGAGCTTAGAAGGCTCTCGTTCTATCCATTGAACTACGGGGTCATATACAAGTCTAAAGCCTCAAGTCTTAAGCTGCAAGATATTTTTTCTTGTGGCTTTTGTCTTATGACTTTTAGCTTGTCATGTGGGAGATAGAGGACTCGGTCACCAAATATATTCGCTTCGCTCATTATTTCGCGACCCCGCTTCGTCGTCTAAAATTTCTTTCAGAAATTTTGCTTCGCAGACGACTCAGTTCTCGTCCTATATCTCCTCAAAAAATCTACTTCAAAAATCTTTCAGATTTTCTTGTGATTTTTGTGGGAGATAGAGGACTCGAACCTCTGACCTTCTCGGTGTAAACGAGTTGCTCTACCAACTGAGCTAATCTCCCATCGTCACGCTGAAGTTTTACGAAAGCGGACATAATTCATTCACTGTGATATAATAACTCAAAAAGTAATTTTTCGCAAGATGTATTTATGAAAGATTTTGATATCTGGAATGATAAAAAAAAATTAGTTGAAAATAAAGGCAGAGTCTTAGTAAAAAAAGGTGATGTTTTTTGGTGTTGTTTAGGATTAAATATAGGTACAGAATATGACGGAAAAAATGAAAATTTTTCAAGACCTGTATTAATAATTAAGAAATTTTCGAATGAGACTGTTTTAGTCTTACCTTTAACTACACAAATAAAAAATACAGATTGGTATTATAAACTTAATATAAATAATAAAAAAGCGGAAGCAATTTTAAATCAATTGAGAGTAGTAGATACAAAAAGATTAAGAGGTAATAAAGTAGTCTCTATATCAGAAAATATTTTGAAAGATATTTTAGAAAAACTTTTTGCTTTGATTAAAGATTGATAAGTTGGAAAGCCGGCTTTCGCCGGCTTTCAATATGGGTTACCCCAACTTGTAATATAATTATAGCAAATATATAAATTATGTCAAAAGAAAAATTAACAAAAATAAAAATAATATTTGAAAGTGATGATGCTGTGGTGATAGATAAGCCTTTTGGTGTTATGACTCATTCTGATGGTAGAAAAGAAGATTATACTCTTTCAGATTGGCTCAAAGATTTTGTAAAAGCAAAATTTAAAAAGGAAAATTGGAAAGACATATTAGAAAATGTTGGAGATGAAGAAAGAGAGGGTGTGGT
>CAZYMY010000048.1:0-2011 GCA_964648875.1 uncultured Candidatus Saccharibacteria bacterium
ACATTTTCTGTTTTTATATCTTTTGATATATTATTGGAAAAAGTTTTTTCTTCATCTTCAAATACATTTCTAAAAAAATTAGACATAGAATTTATATTTATATTTATATTTATATTTATATTTTAACATGTGAATAGAAAAACTTAAAAAAGTAAAAAATAGAGTAATGCACATATTAATACAAAAGTAAGAATAGATATCCAAATATTGTTTTGTATAGATTCTTTCATTTTTATACCATATTTTTGAGTCAAAAAAGAAACTAATGTAAATTTTAACCCTCTTCCTAGAATGCCTGTCAAAAGAAATAGAGGTATATTTATACCAAATACTCCTGAAGCTATAGCTGTAATCTTAAATGGTATTGGCGTCATAGCTGCTACAAATAATATCCAAAATTGATTTGAATAAAGCTTTAATCCAAAACTATCAAAATCTGCTTGTAGATTATAAAAATCAATAATAGGTTGACCAATCAATTTAAAAAAATAAAATCCGATTATATAACCAAATATTCCACCGAGTATAGATGCGACAGTGGCGACAAAAGATACTTTTTGCCAACTATGCTTTACTCTATGAGCCAAGATAAATAATACTAAAAAATATGCAGGGAAAGGAGATACACAAGATTCAGCAAAAGAAACCCAAAAAAGAGTTTTTAAAGCATGTTTACTATTTGCTACTTTTTCTGCCCATTTTATAAATTTATCTTTCATATTCAATATAAATATAACATTAAAATATTATTAAAAAAATAAAAATTGTTTTTTATGAATTTCGCGAAGCGGGGTTTTGAAGAAAAAATAATTTTTATTTTTTTATAACAACTTTCGCTTGCGGGGCCGCCGAAGAAAAAGTATTTCAGAATATTTTTTTAAATCTATCTCATTCGTGAGCCATTGCCTACTTTTATATTTGGAGAAAGTAAAGCAAGTGTATCTTCACCTGTACCGAGTATCATAGCTTCTGAATCTAGTCCCATCATTTTTCTTGGTTCAAGATTTGTGATAAAAGCAAATTGCTTTCCAATCAATTCTTCTTTTGTAAAAAATTTTCTTATACCAGACAATACTTGTCTAGCTTTTTCTTCTCCAAAATCTACAGAAAGTCTATAAAGTTTTTCACTACCTTCTATTTCTTCTACATTTATTATTTCTCCTATTTTTATTTCTACTTTTTGAAAATCTTCTATGTTTATCATAAATTTAAGTTTAAAAATTATTTTTTGATTATAACATTTAAAATAATAAAAAGAAAAAAGCCATCTTGGTCCTAAACATTTGTCCAGGAGATGGCTTTTCAAAAAAAACTATATAACAGCTATAAAAAGATCAATGCCGAAATATGCAGCTTGCGGAGTTAACGGTTCCGAGCTTACACAACTTCGATTCGCGTCTAAACGCATTCGCTATGATCTTCTTCGTTTGTTTATAGTTTTTCAATGTCTTTGGTTCAATTCTTGGTTCAACAAGAATTCTAGTCTCCCCAAACAGTGCGGCATAATTATCTTGTGTATTGTGAGATAGTTTCGCTGCGACTAAGCGCTGAGCGGTCTCTACAAATAACACCTTTGGCTGATACACTATTGGTCTAAAATATTGATTGAACCCTATGAACGAAGACAATAACCAAACGACTATTGTTTCCATAAAAGAACGGTTTAGGGATATAATCTATCATAATAAAAAAAATAATGCAAGTGTTTCAAATTTTGTAAAAAACTATCTTAAAATCTGATGATTTTATACTCTATTTATCCTATCCAAATATCTTTGTAAGATTATCGCGGCCGCGCTGTCATCTGCATCTTTTCTATCCTGAAATCTTCTAGCCTCCACTGTAGAAAGCCATTCTTTTTCAAAATCAATTTTGACCTCACCCTGCCCTCTCCCAAGGAGAGGGTTCTCCCCTCCTTTGGAGGGGTCGGGGGAGGTCAGATTTTTTCTTAATTCTTCTACAAAATCTTTCATTTCTTCCCAAATATTATTTTTCTCCCCTTTTAAATTTA
>CAZYMY010000049.1:0-1976 GCA_964648875.1 uncultured Candidatus Saccharibacteria bacterium
TTTATTTTCTTTAAGTATTTTATCCATTATCTGCCGCGCTTTTTCTCCTTCATCTATTTTTATCTCTACTTTTGGTATTGTTCTTATACTTAATTTATGTTTTATTTCTGTACGCAAATCTGTACGCATTCTTTTTGCAAAAGAAAGTGCTTGCTCTTCTTTTGTGTCAGGAAATACTGTGATAAATATATCAGTATTTTTTAAATCTTTTGATATATTTGCACGAGTCACAGTGATAAGCGAAGTACCAGACGATTCTTTTTGAAAAAAGTCTTGAGCTATACATCTTATTTCAAGTCCTATTTTTATTTGTCTTTCAGATTGGCCTGAAAAATCTATATTTTCTATTTCATGTTGCATAAATTTTATTTTTTTCTTTCAATCAAAAATACTTCTATCATATCTCCTGGTATTATTTCTGTTTTACTTTCTATCATTATTCCACATTCTACACCTTCTATTACTTCTTCTGTTTTTATTTTCATACTCTGTAATTCTGTTATCTTACCTACACCAATCTCAAAGTCTCTTCTAAAAATCTTTACTTTTGTATTTGTCTTTGCTACCCCTTCGAGTACTCTAGCACCCAATACTTGTTTATCTTTTGTGATAGAAAATGTTTTTAATATTTTCAATTTACCTATAGATTTTTCTATTTCTTCATGAGGCATTCTATTTTCTACTGTTTCTTTAAACCATTCTCCAAGTTTATAAATAATATCAAATGTTATAGGTTTTATATTTAATCTTTCTCCTTCATCCATCGCTTTATTTTCTACTTTTACATTGAATCCAAGTATTATGACATTTTCATCATGTGAGCAGGCTAATATATCGTTTTCTGTTATATTTCCAATACCTCCTCCTACTATTTTTACTTTTATACCTGTTTCTTCATCATTGCTTTCATTATATTCTACTTTTTTTATTTCTCTTTCTACTGCTATATATGTACCATTTGTATCAGCTTTTAATACTACAGGTATAACTAATTTTGCATTTCTAAAAATTTTTGGATCCAATACTTTCTTTTTATCTTCTTCTTTTAATTCTGATTGCAATTTTTCAATTTCTTTTTTATCTTCACTTGATATAAAATCAGCATTGACTCTTGGCGTTCCATCAAATCCTGTGACTTTTATTACTTGCCCAGCTTTTGCATTTTGAATAGCTTTTCCTGCATAATCTTCTATTATACGAATAGGGGATAAGGCTACACCTGCTAATATAGATCCAGATTTTGGCATAACGCCATCTTTTATTATAAGAGTAGAAGATATACCTCTTTTACCATCAAGTAAAGTTTCAAGCACAAGTCCTTCTGCGTTTTTATTTTCATCATATTTTAAGTCAGCCATTTCTGCTACAAGTAAAATAGTTTCTAAAAGATCATCTAAACCTTTTTTTGTTTTCGCGTCAGTTTCTACAACTGGCAAATCTCCACCCATACCTTCTATATAAATACCATTTTCTATAAGAGAATTTTTTGTCTTTTGTATATTTGCATTTGGTTTGTCTACTTTACTTATGGCTATTATGCAAGGTACTTTATTTTCTGAAATATTTTTATATGCTTCTAAAGTTTGTGGCATTACGCCGTCTTCTGCTGATACTATGAGAATTGCTATATCTGCTAATTTTGCACCACTTTCTCTCATAGATCCAAAAGCTTCATGTCCTGGAGTGTCTAGAAAAGTTATTTTTTTAATTTCTTTTTTCTCTTTTGTAATATGAGATACTTCATATGCTGATACATGTTGGGTGATACCTCCCACTTCGCCATCTACTATATTTGTATTTCGAATAGCGTCAAGAAGTGAGCTTTTTCCATGATCTACATGGCCCATCACAGCGACGACCGGTTGCTTTTCTTTTAAATTAGGAGTGTTTTTAGACATATTATTATTGTCTTATATAATATCATAAAATCGATTCGGAGTAAATGAAAATGAAAAATTAAAATAAAAAAAGCCACC
>CAZYMY010000050.1:0-1963 GCA_964648875.1 uncultured Candidatus Saccharibacteria bacterium
TATTATAAAAAATATTGTAGTAAGCATATATAAATCAAATTATACTAAAATAGTGCTTAAAATACAAAAATATATTTATGAAATAAAAAAACCTTCAACTTTTTTTAAAAAGTCAAAGGTCAAAATGTAAAAATAGAAAAACAAACTGCTAAAACTTGCCAAGAGGGAACCAGTAAACACTGCCCCAACCGCGCGCACGCCGACTCACGCTCACCTCCGCCCCGCCAATCCAATGATCGAAGATCCCACAGCAGAAATTTCCTTTGGAATCTTTTCTTTGGATTCCGTTTGTAAATTTTTTATGGAGTTTTGGATATTTTACATTAAATGCAGCTTGAACATTTAATGTGATCCTTGGACCAACTGTCTCGTAAATGTTTTCTAGACCTTCACAAGAAGTAGCAGAGTCTCTTTTTACAAAATAGATCCTCTTTGATAAAGTTTTAGCTTTTGGCCACTCTTTTAATACCCCATCTTCTCTGTAGCCTTTTGTACTGAAAGCGTTGATCGCTTCTAGGTTGTCCTGCAAAAGTTTTAAACCTCTTGCAGAGATCCAGAAACATAATTCAGAAATGAAATGAAGGATTGCACCTTCATACTTTTCTACACGAATCACTTCTTCATTTCCGGTGATACGGTCACCGTCTTTGTAGAGGATTTCATGAACTGCGGCTTTATCAGACTGTAAAACTCGTTTAAAATTTGTAGCTTTTAAAGCAACTTGAAGATTAATTGACCCACAGAAGTGTCTTAATACACTATCTATGTTGTGGCCTTTTTTCTCTATTTTGTTTAAAAACCTGTTAAGTAATTTAGGATCAAAATTTTTTGTCTTCATTTTGTATGAATTTATATTTGTTTAAAATTAATGAACATGACATATTTATCCTATAACAAAAATACTTTGTAGTCAAGAGGTTGAAAAGTATTTGGTTTTATGATATATTTCTTAAATCTAAATTACTTAATAAAAATTTATGTCAAATATCTGTCCATCATGCTCAAAAGGAACAAAAGTAGTCGGAAAATATTCTAACTCTGTTCGTGCTACAAAATTTAATCCTTGTGGAAAAAGAAGAAAATACCCAAATTTACAATGGGCGAGAATCCCAAATGGTCCTAGAGTAAAAATCTGTACTAGTTGTATGAAAAGAGGTGTGCATTTAGAAGTAAAATAATTCTTATTGAATTTTAAAAGATACAAATGGACAATATGTCCCATTGAGAAAGCCCTCGTAAAAGAGCTTTCGATTTTAATTCTTATTGAATTCTAGCCCCTCCTTGGGAGGGGTTGGGGAGGTCGGATTAGAATTATAAATTTTCTTTATAATTAATAGTAATTCTTATTTTTCTTTTATAATCTCTAAACTCTTTCCATCTGTTTTAAATATTATATCGCCGTTGTCTATTGTATTTAAAATATTTTTACTATACTTTTTTAGTAATTCCAATACATCTTTATCCGGATGACCAAATCTATTATCTTTTCCTGCACTGATCACAGAATATTCTGGTTTTACTTTTTTCAAAAAATATTCGGAACTTGAAGTATCTGATCCATGATGAGAGACTTTGAGTACTGTTAAACTCTTTAAAGCATTTTCTATTTTATTTAAATCATCTTTATAAAAACAATTTTGTAAATCAAAAAATATTTTCTTTTCACTTTCTTTATCTATATCTCCAGTAAAAAGAAAACTATAATCACCATAAATTAAAAGCGCTACAATAGAATTTTCATTTGTGCCTTTTGTAGACAAATTATTTTTATTTGGATGAAGAATATAAATTTCTGACAATATTTCTTTATTTGATAAATTAATTTTATCTCCACAATTTGCAAATATTTTTTTAGTAAGTGTTGTTTCTTTTATATTTAGTATTTCTTTTAAAATGTTAGAATCATCTCTATCTCCATTTTGTAAAATATTTTTTATTTTAAATTTTTTAAATACATATAAAA
>CAZYMY010000051.1:0-1960 GCA_964648875.1 uncultured Candidatus Saccharibacteria bacterium
GTGGAAGTGGAGGGAGTTGAACCCTCGTGCCAAAAATTTTTATAAATGAGTCTAGTTTCGTATCTTATTTTTTATTTTTCGTCTAAACATATAAAATCAGCAAAATTGTTTAGCTTAGTATTTTTTTATTTCAAAATTTTTCATAAATACAAAAAGAAAAATTTTTACACATGTTCTTTATATTGTCATATCTATCGCGTCATGTAGCGAAAGGTGACACCAAAGCGGCTTAAAATTAAGCGGCTACTGGAGCAAATCCATACGCCATAAATGGTGAACGGATTGCCTTAGCTGTATTGTTTGCAGCGTAGTTGAGAGATTTTAACGATTTTCTCTCATTATCGGAAACCACATTTACAAAGAATTAGAAGTCGAATCCTGTCACTCCCAATAAATCAATTATAGAATATTTTAATTCATTTGACAAGACCTATAAAATATATTATACTCTTTTTTAAGTTTATCTCTTATTCTTGATTTCTTAATCAATAGAAATCTAAACATCATTTATTTTATGATCTTAAAAGAAACCGGAGATCATGAGTCCGGCTTACATTTTAAAAACTAAAGGACTAAAATAAAATATGTTTAAAAAAAATACAGAGTACAAGTCTCGCTCTAGATCGTCTACAAATGACGGAAAAAGAGACTCTTTTAATAAATTCGAAAGAGCGCAAAAAGGTGAAGGTAGAAGTGATGACAGATCTAGAGCTAGAACAAATAATTCTGACAGGGACAATACAAATAAATCTTTCTCAAATTCAAGATCTGGATTTTCTTCAAGATCTTCAAATTCATTTTCTCCTTCAAGATCAAGATTTTCTGGTGGAGGAAGAAGTGGTGGAGGTTCTCGTTTTGGAAGAGGTGGAGGAAATGGAAGAAAAAATTCTGTTTTCAATGATATAAATAAATTTATAAATAAATCTCCAAATAAAAGCGATCAAGTAGAAGAAAAATATGTTCCTACAAATTCTTTTAATGATTTTAATATAGATCAGAAATTAAAAGATTCTATTTTAGAATCTGGATATACAAATCCAACTCAAATTCAAGATGAATCTATACCTAGTCTTTTAGAAGGTAAAGATCTTGTAGGTATTGCAAATACAGGTACTGGAAAGACAGCTTCTTTTCTTATTCCTCTTATAGATAAAGTTATTAAAAATAGAAAAGAAATGATCGTCATACTTGCGCCTACTCGTGAGCTTGCAGTACAGATTGATAATGAATTTAAAAAATTTGCAAATGGATTAAAGATTTGGAGTATTTGTGCTGTGGGAGGCATGTCTGTATACAATCAGATAAAAGATTTTAAATATGCTCACAACTTTGTCATAGGTACACCAGGAAGATTGAAGGATCTTATAGATAGAGGAGTGATGAATATAAAAGAATTTACTACTATCGTACTTGATGAGTCAGATAGAATGCTAGATATGGGATTTGTCGCTGATATGAAATATTTGATGAGAGAGATGGTAAAGCCACATCAGACAATATTTTTTTCTGCCACAGTATCTCCTGAAGTTAATCACATAATAAAAGAATTCTTAGTAGATCCAGTATCTGTACAAGTAAAAACTCGTGATACAGCTGCGTCTATTGATCAAGATGTCGTACATGTAGGTGGAAAAGATAAATTGAATATCTTACACGGAATGCTACAAGATCCAGATTTTGAAAAAGTTATTATTTTTGGAAAAACAAAATCAGGAGTTGACAGACTTCATAGAAATTTAAGAGAGCTTGGACATAATGCACAATCTATACATGGAGATAAAAGACCAAGAGAGAGAAATTCTGCTTTGAAATCTTTTAAAGATAATCAATCAAAAATTTTAATTGCGACTGACGTTGCTGCTCGTGGACTTGATATACCAAATGTATCTCATGTCATCAATTATGATTTACCTTCTACTTATGAAGATTATATTCATAGAATTGGTAGAACAGGGCGTGC
>CAZYMY010000052.1:0-1952 GCA_964648875.1 uncultured Candidatus Saccharibacteria bacterium
GCCTTTCCATATCTACTCATACCCACACATATACCAAGAGCAATACTCTCCACGAGTAAATGAGACCCTCCATGGCTCATAAATGGCAGCGGTATGCCCGTCACGGGGAATATTCCGATATTCATACCAATATTAAAAGATAATTGCGCTACGAACCAAATAGAGACTCCAACTATAAATAAAGACTCAAAATTTGAATTCCCTTTACTCGCCTTTTTTGCTAGGCTAAATATAATTATAGAAAATAAAATAAAAACAATTATTCCACCACTCATACCCCATTCTTCTAAAAATGAAGCGAATATAAAATCTGTCTCATGCTCTGGCAAAAATCCAAGTCTTGATTGTGTGCCATATCCCACACCTTTTCCAAAAGCTCCACCTGACCCTACAGCTATCATAGATTGATAGGCATTCCAGCCTGTACCTTTTAGATCTTGCGTCGGATTTACAAAATTTAATATTCTACTTTTTTGATAATCCATAAAATAAAAATTCCAAAGTGCCAGCGCTATAGTGATAGCAATAATAGAAAACCAAATAATATGCTTTCTAGAAAGTCCTGAGGCAAGTAGCATACCAAACCATATAATACAAAAAATAATAGAAGTAGAAAGATCAGGCTGAAGAAGTACAAGTACTGCAGGCACAGCTAAATATATAAAAGAAAGTAAAACATTTTTTATATTTGCTATAAACATATGTCGCTTTGAAAAAAATTTTGCCAAAACTAAAATGAGTACAAGCTTCATAGGCTCTGATGGACCAATAAAAAATGCCCCGAGATTAAACCATCTATTTCCTCCTTTTGACACATAACCAAATACAAAAATTAAAGCAAGTAAAAAAACTAAAAATGCATATATAGAAATCACTAAATAAGAATTTTTTAATACTCTATAATCAAAAAAAGAAAAAATTATAAAAAGAGAAAAAGAAATTATAATAAGTACAATTTGACGCCAAAATATAGGATCAGAATTTTCTAAAGATGACATAGTCAAAAGACCAAATGTAGTAATAAAAAGCATTGGCAAAAATATAATCCAATCTATTTTTTTTATTTTTTCTAAAATATTTAAAATAAAAATTCTTGACTGCATGAAATATAAAATTATTTAATATAAGTATTTGGAGTGACTATAAAATATACCTCTATATTTGGATTTTCTATTTCAAGAGGCTTTCTCCAAGTAAATACTAATTCTTTTTCTCCATTTCCTGATATTTCTTTTAATATAGTCTCATTTGTCGCTATTATATTTTCCTTTTTATCACTAAGAAGCACGCGTACAGGTACATCACGAAATGATGCTTTGGTCATATTTTTTATATTTACACGAAGCTGAGAAATATCATTTTTTGAAACTTCAAAATCTGAAGACAATACTTTAAAAAATATATTTTTAAATACAGGATCTACTTTTATCCAAGATTTATCATTGTTTACAATATTAAAAGATACTCTGCCTATATTATTTCCTGAAATATCAAAATCAAGTGGTATATTTTGTATTATCACAGGGAAAAGCTGGCCTATCGGCAAAGAAGTAGATCCTAATATTGATTTTAATAATCTTCCTGCTTTATCATAAATAGAAAAATTATAATCTATAATACTATCTTGTATATTTTTATCATCATTTTTATTTTCTATCATCGCTACTATATCATATAGGCCATCTTCTGATTGTATATATCTAGCAAATTTTACATTTAATGGAGAAATATCATTTTTACAAATTAATTCACAAGATCCACCACAATCTATTCCTCTTTCATCATTGTTTTGAATTCCGTCAGAACATGTTTTTGCTGGATATAAATATGGGTATATTTTATAAAAAGTAAAAGATAAAATTAAAATAATAAATAAAATTATATAAATAGCACGCCTTTTTGTTCTCCAATAATTTTTCATAATATGCTTATATAATATCATAAAAAAATAA
>CAZYMY010000053.1:0-1946 GCA_964648875.1 uncultured Candidatus Saccharibacteria bacterium
AAAATTGGAAAGACATATTAGAAAATGTTGGAGATGAAGAAAGAGAGGGTGTGGTTCATAGATTAGATACTGGTACTACAGGAGTTATGATATTTGCTCTTAATAAAAACTCTTTTAATCTTTTTAAAAGACAATTTCAAGCACATACTACAAAAAAGATTTATCATGCAATAGTTGTGGGTCATATAAAAAATGATACTGGAATAATAGATGCTCCAATATCTAGAAGTAGATCTGATTTTAGAAAAAAGAATACAAAAGATATTTTTACAAATGATGGAAAAGGGGATGTGCGAGGTAAAGAAAGAGATGCTGTGACAAGATATAAAGTGATTGCAAGACTTAAAAATAAAAATGGAAAACCTTTCACTTTTGTAGAGTGTTTCCCTGAGACAGGACGCACTCATCAGATTAGAGTACATTTAAAATCTATAAGACATCCGATAATAGGAGATGATTTGTATGGAGTAGGAGAAATAGAAAAAGAAAGATTGCAAAAAGAATTTAAAACAAAATTGTCTAGACCTATGCTACACGCATATTCTTTAACTATAAAAATACCAACTTCTCCAAGTATTGTTCAAGGAGAAAAAAAAGCAAGATTAGAGCAAAAAACTTTTTTAGCAAAAGAACATACTGACATGAAAAAAGTTTTAGAGGAATTGGGATATAAATAATTTTATTTGCTAAAAGCTTTATTTTATGCTAATATTTGGCTATTAAATAGAGATATTTAAGGTAAAAAGTTTGAGTTTAGACCTGATTATAAGTAAGTCCGCTTTCGCTAAAAGCTATAGCGTGACGAAGGTAGTTTCTCACAAATTTTTAGAAATTCGTAAACAACTTTTTATTAATAATATAAATTATGAAAACAAATATCAAATTTGCAAAAGTAAATGTAGAAGAAAGAAAAGCTTTAGATTTTTCATCTGGAGATACAGTGAGAGTGTGGAATAAATTAAAAGATAAAGATGGAAAAATTCGTCTTCAGGCTTTTGAAGGTTTAGTATTAGCAAGAAAGCATGGTACTGATATATCAGCTACTTTTACAATTAGAAAAATAGCATCTGGAGTAGGGGTAGAAAAAATTTATCCATTATATTCTTCAAATATAGATAAGATAGAAATAGTAAGAAGAAATAAGACAAGAAGAAGCAAGCTATATTATGTTCGTGATAAAGCTTTGAGAGATGTAAGAAGAAAATTAAAAGCAGATACTAGAATAATAAAAAAAGATGGTATCTCTACAGCAGAATTGAAAGAAGAAGTTTTAGATGAAGGTGTAGAATAATTTCATCTGAACTTTGATTTTAATGATTAAATAAAAACTATGATTTTATAAATCATGGTTTTTATTTTTATCATAAATTATCATATTATCAGCTTAATCATAGTTCTGTATTTTTATTTAAATTTTAATTTTGAAAAAGTGATAATTTTTGATATTATATAGTTATAAATGAGGAGGCAAACACCATAGGTGAAGCAGTAACTATTAAACGGGAGTTACATTTCTGTGCCAGCAGCCGCGGTTAAACAGCTCCTCATTTTTTTGCCCGGGTGTTGAAATTGGTAGACAAGCTACCTTGAGGTGGTAGTGCCGAAAGGCGTGCTGGTTCAAGTCCAGTCTCGGGCACATATAAAAGACTTTAATATTTAAAAAATAAGACGCAAGATTTTGTGGATTTTTTCTATAATTTTTGCTAAAATGTATTTCTAGTTAAATCTTTTAATGGCTGTGCCATACGAAGCTTTAGCGAAGTATGGTGCCTATAGTGTAATGGTCAGCACTAGGGTTTGTGGAACCCTCAGTTCGAGTTCGAATCTCGATAGGCACACTATTTAGTAATTTATTTGAATTTATGTTGAAAAAAATAAAAAATAAAATTAAGAATCTTTTAAATAAAAAAAGACAAAAAAATAATAAAGCAAATAAAAATCATTGC
>CAZYMY010000054.1:0-1937 GCA_964648875.1 uncultured Candidatus Saccharibacteria bacterium
AACATAATTTTATGACTCAAAATGAAGCTTTAGATATAATGAAAATGGGACATTCTGTATTTTTGACTGGTGCTGCTGGCACCGGCAAAACTTTTGTTTTAAATAAATATATTGAATATTTAAAATCTCATTCTATATCCCCTGCCATCACAGCTTCTACAGGTATAGCCGCAACTCATATTGGAGGACAAACTATACACTCTTGGAGTGGTATTGCGATTTATGAAAAACTTGATAAATGGACTCTCGATAAATTAGAACAAAATGAAAAACTTTATAAAAGATATGCAAATGTAAAAGTGCTAATTATAGATGAGATATCTATGCTTCACTCTTCAAAACTCGACATGATAAATACTCTATTTAAAAAGTTTAGAAATACCTCTTTTCCATTTGGAGGAATACAAATAATATTTTGTGGAGACTTTTTTCAACTTCCACCAGTCATAAAAAGATATGGTAAAGAAGAAATTGTGGATGATAGTAAAGAATTCGCATACAATTCTCTTGCTTGGAAAGAATTAAATCCTGTAATATGTTATCTAGAAGAAAATTATAGACAAGAAGATGATAATCTCACAAAAATTTTAAATGATATAAGATATGAAAGAGAAATAATAAATATTTATGAAATTCTTAATAAGAAAAAATCAGAAAGTATTACTCCCCCTTCGGGGGCTGGGGGGAATATATCTAAAGAAATAATAAAACTTTATACTCATAATATAGATGTAGATGCTATAAATATAGAAAAATATAATTTATTAAAAAGCGATAAAGAATATAGCTATCATATGACTATCAGTGGAAAGAAAAACCATGTAGAAATATTAAAAAATAATTGTCTTGCTCCAGAATATCTTGATCTTAAAATAAATACAAAAGTTATTTTTATAAAAAATGATAAAGACAGAGAATTTCAAAATGGCACACTTGGAGAAGTGATAGATTTTGATGGAGCAAATATGCCAATAGTAAAAACTTTTGATGGTAAAAAAATAAATGTTTCGCTTTCTACTTGGCAACATGCAAATGATGATGGCAAAGTATTGGCAGAAATATCACAATTGCCATTGCGATATGCTTGGGCTATCACAATACATAAATCTCAAGGTATGACGCTAGACGCAGCAGAAATTGATCTAGGAAAAGCATTTGGTACAGGTATGGGATATGTGGCACTTTCTCGTGTACGAAAATTTGAAAATATAAAATTACTTGGCATACATGATGATGCTCTCAAAGTAAATAAAAATGTGATATTGCAAGATAAATTATTTATAGAAAAGTCAGAAAGAGCTGTAAAGGCACTTGAAAAATATTTTACTGATAAAGATATGAAAACTAAATTAGCCAAAAAACAAGAAGAATTTATACTTCTTTGCGAGGGAGATTTAAAAGCTCATGAAATAGAAGAAGAAAAATATGAAAAGAAAGAGAAAATAAAAACTACTCTTATCACTTTAGAATTTATAAAAGAAAAAATTTTACCAAAAGATATTGCAAAAAAGAGAAGTCTCACTATAAATACTATTATCTCTCATATAGAAGAGCTTTTTGAAGCAAGAGAAATAAAAGAAAAAGATATAAAATATATTTTAGAAAATATAGAAAAAGATTATTCTGATATAAAAATAAAATCAATAAAAAAAGTATTAAAAGAAGAATCTAGCTTAAAAAATAAATTTGAAAAATTAAATCACGATTTAAAAATAAAAATAGATTACAATTCTTTAAAATTGTTTAGATTATTTCTTTAAAACATATCCATCTTTGCCATATATATCTTTACCGACATATTTTGCTTCGCCGGAAATAATTTTCTCGTATTCTTTGCAATGTATACATCCCTCTTCTCCCCTATTACAGACAAATATTTCTCTCCAATCTTTTTTTATAGATTCATTTTTTAAATCTTTTATTTCTTTACCAACTTT
>CAZYMY010000055.1:0-1922 GCA_964648875.1 uncultured Candidatus Saccharibacteria bacterium
ATCTCACTCGTAACGAGAAGGTCACAAGTGCAAATCTTGTAAGTGGCTCAAAAAGAAAACAGCCTTTAAGGCCGTTTTACAATTAAACTATTTCAGGATGGATATTTCTCAATGTGTATTGATCAAGTTTTGTCACAAATTTTAGATTTATCTTTTTTCCTACTTCATATTGCAAATACTTTTCCTTTGAAAGATATACATCTCCCAAAATAGGAGATCTTGCAATTGCATCAAAATCACTACAGTATAGGATTTCAAATTCGAAAATGTCTTCTCTTACTTCATATCTTATTACGAAAGAGTAGGTTCTTGACCACCAACATTCTTCTACATCTGAAATCTTTATTGGTAATATAGAAGACATATTAGAATCCTTATGTATATTGCAATCAAAAATTTCATCAGAAATATATTCGATTTCAGTTAAATCTAGCGCTAGTATTTTTCCAGTTTTCATATTCACGAAGAGATCTTCTCCAATATACTGTTTCTTCATAAATTCGAGACGATTAGCCTTTATGGCTCGAGTGGCTTTATTCTTTTTCATTTTTAAATAGATTTTATAGATTATAAAAGCCACCACAAAACCAGCCACTACTAGCAATAAATTGATCATTTTTGTTTCCATTTTTTCTTGTTTTAGAACGTTTTTAATTAAATATCTAACTCTAACTATAGGCTATCATATATAAATATATTCTGTCAAGTTTATAAAAACTCATATTTTAGTTATAATTTATATATGAAAAAAGCTATTATTTTTGATTTTGATGGAACATTGTTTGATAATTTGAATGTATATAAAGATGCACATAAAATCATGTTTGAAAAGAGAGGTCTTGAATATAAAATTTTTTTACAAGATAAAGGTAGTAAAACTATAGAACTAATGCAAACTTTCGCAGAATATTTTAAAAGTGAAATAGGAGAAAATATAACAGCAGAAGATCTTTTAAAAGAACAAGACGAAATAGTATTTCAAGAATATAAAGAAAAAGTAGAATTGAGAAAAGGGGTAAGAGAATTTTTAGATTTTTTAAATGAAAAAGAAATAAGAAAATTTATTGCGACTACAGCAAGATTAAATACTGTGACAATTCTTTTTGATAAATATGATCTTTGGAAAGAGTTTGATATTATTTTGACTGCGGAAAATATTGAAAAGAGTAAACCTGATCCTGAAATTTATAATAAAATTTTTGAAAAATTAAATCAAAATCCAAATTTATCTATGATACAAAAGTCTGATTGTCTTGCGATAGAGGATAATAGAGTTGGTATAGAGTCTGCGAAAGCGGCTGGTATACCTGTGATAGTGATACCAAATGAGTATGCTTTTAATAAAGATGAAGATTTATCCATCGCAGATTTTGTGATAGAAAGTTTTAAAAGTGATAAATTGAGAGAGATAGTTTTAAAATAAAAAATTATGAATACTGATAAAAATAATATTCAAAAAGAAATAGAACAATTGGAGGCGCAGATGAATGATGCTGATTTTTGGAATGATAAAGTTAAAGCACAAGAAGTAATACAAAAAATAAAAGATTTAAAAGCAGAAGCTGAAGGAGGATCTGTACTCGATGCTGGTGGAGCGATATTAAATATCTTAGCTGGAGCGGGAGGAGATGACTCTGAAGATTGGGTGAGAATGCTATTAAATATGTATTTTAAATATATAGAAAAACAAGGTTGGAATATAAATTTATTACATTCCAACGCAAATGACAATAATGGATATAGAAATATAAGTTTAGAAATTATTGGAAAAAATGTTTATGGAAAAATGAAAAATGAATCTGGAGTACATAGACTTGTACGAATATCTCCATTTAATGCAAATGCAAAAAGACATACAAGTTTTGCTATGGTAGAAATACTTCCAATACTTCCAAAATTAGAATTTGAAAAATTTAAAAATA
>CAZYMY010000056.1:0-1895 GCA_964648875.1 uncultured Candidatus Saccharibacteria bacterium
GCCTCTTCATCCTTCGCTAAAGCTTCGTATGACAAGTCATCTTTATCATTTAAAATAATTCTTGCCAATTTATCACTTTCTAAAATATTTTTCAATTTCTCTAAAATAGATTTAAATTTAATAGCAGCTTTATCTCCCTTTTTTACATCTTTCTCTACAGTCTCAAGTCTTTTATTTACTGTAGCGAGATCCGCCAAACACAATTCTAAATTTATAATTTGAATATCAAGTAATGGATCTATTCTATTTTCTACATGAATTTGTTTATCATCTTCAAATATTCGCACTACTTCGAGTATTGCATCTGTATCACGAATATGTTGTAAAAATTTATTTCCGAGTCCTGCTCCTTCTGATGCTCCTTTTACAAGTCCAGCAATATCTACAAACTCTACAATTGCAGGCACAGTCTTTTTACTATTACTCATTTTAGATAAAGCATAAAGTCGCGTGTCTGCTACCTCCACAATGCCGACAGACGGATCAATAGTACAAAAAGGATAATTCTCTGCGGGCACGCTATTTTTTGTAAGCGCGTTAAAAAGTGTACTTTTACCAACATTTGGCAATCCAACTATTCCGATAGATAATGACATATTTTTATCTCTGTACTACTTTTTGCAATCCTGCTTTTGCTGCGACTTCTTGAAGTTCTTTTTGATATTTTTTCATCACTTCAAAACTAGCATACATTTCTGGTTTGCCTGCTTTTACCAACTCTTTTGTCTCTTTTGCTATCTTTTCAAAAAGTTCTGGGTCTTGCTCTACAAGAGCATTTATCATTTCCTTTTGATCTTCAGGTAATTTTCTAGTTGCGTATTTTGTCGCTTGCTTTGTAAGAAATTGTTTTATTCCCATAATTTTATTTTATATAATTTATTTTTAATATATTTATCTAGTATTTTTATTGAATATATTTATTGAGTAATTGGCATTATTCCTATTTGTATCATTTTATCTTCTATTACTTTTACAATAGATTCTTTTGTCAAAGTAAAATCTTTCATTTCTTCACCATTTATAAATACAAAAGGAGTATGTGAAAGTTTTAATTTTGTAGCCTCCATTAGACCTTTATTTATAATATCTTTTACTGATTCACTATCTCTATCAGAGATAAATTTAGTCATATCAAGTCCAATTTCTCTTGCATATCCTTCTATTTTTGATTTTGCATCAAGAGTATTCGCCCATTCATCTTGTTTTTCAAAAAGCATATTACTCATTTCCCAAAATTTACCTTGCATCTTTGCAGCTTCTGCAGATTGTGCTGACAATAAAGCATTTTTATGTATAGATATTAAAGGAAAATATTTATAAGTAAGAGAAAGAGTGCTAGAACCATATTTAGTATTTATCTCTTCAAATGCTTTTCCAAAAACAGATGCGAAACCAGCACAAGCTGGACATTCAAAATCTGAATATTCTACTATTTTTATCTTTGCATTTATATCGCCCATAGTATATGAATTGTCAGATATATTTTGTATAACTTTTGTATCTTTTTTATTTTTATTGCTCAAAAAAGAATTTAAAGCAAAAAGTGCAGCTATTATAAATATTAAAGTTATAATAACTACTAAAGGGCCATTTTTCCTATTTTTTCCTCCATTTTTTTCATCTCTTCCATGAATAATAACATTTGACATATATTTTAAAAAATAATTATAATATGTTGTATATTATAACATAAAAGCTGTTTTTATATAATTTATAAATTATCTAAAAATTATCTACAAACTATCTATCTGGTGGAATTTTATAATAATTGATCATATTATTTACTAAATCAAAGAAAGATTCTTTTAATGTCTGAGAGGCATATTGCGCTCCTCTAGGTTTTGTATGATACAAAAAAATTATATATTTTGGATTTGTTGCTGGGAAATATCCAA
>CAZYMY010000057.1:0-1848 GCA_964648875.1 uncultured Candidatus Saccharibacteria bacterium
AAATTAAAATATGATGCTGAATTTATTTTTATAGAAAAAAGTAAAGAAGAAATAAGAGAGAGAATTAATTTGAGATTAAAAAGAAGAGTTGCCCCCCTTCCTTTGGAAGGGGTTGGGGGTAGGACTAAAAATTTAATAAATGAAATAAAATTTTTAAGAGATGAATTAAAACTTTCTGACAAATGGCTACTTTCACTTGGTCTTGAATATAAATATGTGACAATGTATCTCATGGGTCATCTGACTTATGATGAAATGATAGAAACTCTTCAAAATAAAATCTGGCAATATGCGAAAAGACAAATAGTTTGGAATAAAAGATATAAAAATGTTATAATTCAAAAATAAATTATGGAAAAATACTATATAACAATTGGGCTTGAGATACATGCAGAATTAAAGACTAACAGTAAAATGTTTTGTCCTTGCGCAAATATCCCTCTAGAAGATTCTCCAAATAAAAATGTATGTCCTATATGTATGGCTCATCCTGGCACACTTCCTACTTTAAATAAAGAAGCTATCAAAAAAATGATAGAGATAGGACTATATATAGGAGCTGATGTGGCGGATTTTACAGAATGGGATAGAAAACATTATTTTTATCCTGATATGCCAAAAGCTTATCAGCTCACACAATACAAATATCCAATAGTCTCTGGTGGACAAATAAATAATTGGCCTCTCACCCGTATTCACCTTGAAGAAGACACTGCGAAATCTACTCATGATCAAGGAGATCATACTTTGATAGATTTTAATAGATCTGGTGTACCTTTATCTGAGCTTGTGACTGAAGCAAAGACTTTTGATGATATAGAGTCGGCAGCGAAAGCAAGTAGCGATTTTGCAAAAGAATATGCTCTTATACTTCGCACACTCGAGGCTGGAGATGCTGATATGAGTAAAGGTCAAATGAGAATAGAAGTGAATCTTTCTGTAAGTAAAGATAAAAATAAATGGGGTACAAAAGTAGAAGTAAAAAATATTAATTCTTTTAAATCTGTAGAAGATTCTGTCAGATATGAAGCTACTCGGCACATCGAGCTTGTCGAGATGGGAAAAGAAAATGAGATAATACAAGAGACAAGAGGTTTTGAAGAAAATAAAAGAGTGACAGTGTCACAAAGAAAAAAAGAGTCTTCTGCTGATTATAAATATTTTCCAGATCCAGATTTACCAAAATTATATTTATATTCTATTTTTAATTTAGAAGAAATAAAAAATAATCTTCCCGAGACTTTAGAAAATGTCAGAAAAGAAATGAGAGAAGCTCTTGTAAAAGATGAATATATAGAATTGCTTTTAAATAATAATAAATTATTTAAATATTTTGTAGATATAAAAAAAGAAATAGAGTCTCATGAATACTCTAAAGAAAAAATAAATAAATTGATAAATCTAGCTGTAAACTATATATGTGTAGATGTATCATCGATACTTCAAAAAGGAGATAAAGAAAATCTTGTACATTTTGTAGATAAAGAAAATTTTGTAAATATTTTAGATATGTTAGACAATAATGAATTATCAAGTAGAGGCGCAAAAGATTTAATATTATTTATGATGACAGAAATGCCTATTGATAATATGCTTGAAATGTCTGAAAATAATCTTGATGCAAGACAAATAGCTGAGATGAAAGGATTTATACAAAAAAATGATAAAGAAAGTTTAGAGATAATAATAAATACTATTATAGAAAATAATCAAAAGCAATGGGAAGAATTAAAATCTGGAAATGAAAAACTTATGATGTTCTTCGTCGGGCAAGCTATGAAAGAGTCAAAAGGTTCTGGCAATCCTCAAATCTTTACAGAAATTATAAAAGAAAAAATAAAATAAAAA
>CAZYMY010000058.1:0-1836 GCA_964648875.1 uncultured Candidatus Saccharibacteria bacterium
GAGGTGAAGATGTATTAAATCTTCAAAGATATTTAAATTCAAATGGATATATTATTTCTAGTCGCGGTATAGGATCAAAAGGTATGGAGACAGATTTCTTTGGTATTGGCACTAGAAATGCTTTAAAAAGATTTCAGACGGCAAATAAGATAAGATCTACAGGGATTTTAGATGCAAATACAAAAGCTTTGATGAAATAAATAAATATTTATATTAAAATTTAAAAACATCTCGATATTTATATCGAGATGTTTTTTTGTGCAAAAAATACTTGCATTTATTTTTACTATATAGTATACTAATAAAAATTTGACAAGAGCGTGTTTGTTGTCTTTATGTAAATTTATTTTAATTTAAAAAATATTTAAATATGAAAAAAACATCTAAAAAACCTATATTAAAAGATAAAAAAATAAAAAAAATAATAGTATCAAAATCTATTAAGACAAATAAGACAAAATCAAGAATAAATACAAAAGATAATAAAAAAATAAAAGATACAAAAAAAGAGACAAAGAAAGAAACGAAGAAAGTAAAAACAGATAAAACAAAAGTAAAAAAGAATATAAAAAACACAACAAAAAAGTCTATTAAAAAGACTGTAAAAAAAGGTTTATCTGCAAGTAAATATTCTAAAAATGAATTTACACAAAGAAAATTTGTAAATATGAAATCACTTTCTGTGAAAGAAAGAGCTGAAGAAAAAAGAAGAAGAGAAATAAAAAATGCTAAAGATAAAAAAGAAAGAGAAAAAAGAATAAAAGAAAATAAAGTAAAAATAGATAAAGAAAATAAAAAAATAAATAAAACTAAACCTGTAAAATTTTCGAAAGCACAATCTGAAAAAGCTGAAAAAGAAAATGAAATAATTTTAAAAGGTAAAGCTAGAGGATTTATAACTTACGATGATATTATAAAAATATTTCCAGATCTTGAAAGAGATATAACATATCTTGATGAGCTTTATGAAAAACTTTCTGCTGCCGGAGTAGATATATTAGATGGTGGAAATCTTTTAGACATGGATGAAGATATAAATAAATTGTCAGGTGATGAAGTAAATCATGACAGTATACAGATTTATCTCAAAGAGATAGGCCAATATCCATTATTGTCTGGTGAAGAAGAAAGAGATCTCGCAAAAAGAATAGAAATGGGTGATGAAGAAGCAAAATTTATTTTAGCAAAAGCAAATCTTAGACTTGTTGTGACTTTCGCAAAAAAATATGTAGGTAAAAGTCAAAATCTTACTTTACTTGATCTTATACAAGAGGGGAATCTTGGATTATTTAAGGCTGTAGAAAAATACGATTTTAGTAAAGGATATAAATTTTCAACATATGCTAGTTGGTGGATAAGACAAGGTATAACTCGCGCACTTGCTGATCAATCTCGTACTATTCGTATACCTGTGCATATGGTGGAGACTATAGCAAAATATAAGCAAGTCTTAAGAAGATTGTCTCAAGATCTCGGTAGAGAGCCTCTTGCAGAAGAAATAGCAGATGAGATGGGAGTAGATGTAGAAAAGATTCATGTGATAGAAAATATTGATCAAGAGACTTTGTCTTTAGAAAAGCCTACAGGAGATGATGATGACAAATCTTCACTTGGTGAATTTGTGCATGATGATAAAATTCTTTCTCCAGATCAAGAAGCAAGTAGAAGAATTTTGGCAGAGCAAATAAATGAAATACTTATGGATCTTTCAGAGAAAGAAAGAAAAATAGTAGAAATGAGAAATGGTCTTGGACAATACAATGGCGTGATGCATACACTAGAAGAAGTAGGGGAAGAATTTCAAGTCACAAGAGAGAGAATTAGACAAATAGAAGC
>CAZYMY010000059.1:0-1801 GCA_964648875.1 uncultured Candidatus Saccharibacteria bacterium
TCTATCCAACCCATTATATTTACCTCTTTCCCAACATTTTCTTTTAAATTTTTAATTATAGTTCTCATAAAATTATCTTTTTTAATATATAAATTATATTGTGTATTATAGCAAAAATAACAAATAAATAAAGTAAAAACTATCTCAATCTATGAGATAGTTTTTACTTTATTTTATCTATTTGACAAGACTTTTTAATGATTTATCATCTCCATGCTATTCGTTTGCTCTTCCAAACCTGTAATTTGCGAAGTCTGCGATTTAAATAAATTTGGATTAAGCATACCAAATATCATAGCTATATGAGCTACAACTAAAAATATACCTACAAATGTAGCATGCAATGCTAGCTTTTGTATGTCAGTTTTCTTTCTAGCTATCAACTTTAATTCTAATAAAGCAATACCGAGTAATGGTACAACTCCAAGTAAATAAAATGATACTGCTATGACATCTGCTGGACCGCGCCATGTGCCAGTCTCAGTGAGTGGTATAACTGCATTTTTAAATAATTCTATAAATATATAAGTAAAATAAATACCAACTATTATCCCGGCCCATTTATTTATTTTAGCGACTGTACCATTTAATTTTTTAGTAAATAAAAGATAAAGCTCTGTCACAGCTATTGTCTCAGCCAATATTACTGGTATAGCCATATATTTAATAAGATTCCAAGGTTGATTTGTAGCTAAAAGCTCCATATAATGTGTCATTTCCATATATTTGTTTTAATTGATTTAATTGATAAATTTTAGTTAATAATAATTAAAAATTAAATTAATATATCTTAGTATTCAAAATACCTCTAGAAAATAATTTTGCAAGATTAAATACAGAAAAGACAATGTCTCTTTTTTGTCTCTTAAAATATAAATAAAGCTTTTGTATATTTGGTGGAGAAAAAGTAAAATGTAAGATTATAGAAAAAGCTATATTAAATATAGATAAAATCAAAAGTATATTTAAAATATTTAATACAAAAATATTTTTACCAAAAATACTTTGCCATGAATTTATTATATTTTGATTATTTAAAAAACAAGAAGATTCATTATTGCTCATGAAAATACAAGACTTTACGTCTTTATCCATAATATTATTCATATTAGTATGCATATACATTTCACCCATATTCATAAGATGAATTGTTATAGAAACAAACATAAACATATAAACAAATAAAAGACTGAGAGACAAAATATATTTAGATTTATTGTTTATATTAAACATATTTATATATACAAACTCAAAATAATATAATAAATTAAAAGACTAGAACATATATGCCAAGTAGTATGGGAAATATTGTATGCTCTATTATGATTTTTTATAAAAGCAAAAAATGAAATTATCCAACTTATAATACTAATACCGATAAGAGAAAATAAAATCCATAAATTTAAAATACTAAATAAACCATTTTGAAATGCCGTATTCAAAATATAATACATAAATGATAATGCTGCTATCCAATCACCAAGACGAAAATATATATTATGTGGATAAGAATGATAAAACATACTAGTCAAAAATACCAATAATAAAAATCCTATGACGAGTTCATTTCCTTTTGGAAGTAATATTGCTATCACTATATAAGCAAAGGAAGAAAACAATACTGATGCATGATGTGGTATTTTACTTTTTAATCTTTCAAACATAATTTTACAAATAATAAATTAAATTTTATTTTTTAAATAAAAAAGACAATAGAAATAAAAAAACTAATATAGCTAAATAAATTAAAGTCTTCTTTTTCATAAATTTATTAATAATATAAACAATTATAACATTAAAA
>CAZYMY010000060.1:0-1773 GCA_964648875.1 uncultured Candidatus Saccharibacteria bacterium
CTTTAAAAGTTTTTATATCTTTTGTTTTATGTATTGCATGCAAATTTATTATTTTGAAAACTTCTTCAGCTCTTTTGTCTATATCATAAATTTTCTCAGAAAAGCTTTCTTCTAAAAATTCACGAACAGTTTTTTCCCATTTTTCATGTGGTATAAATTGTTTTGCTAGAGAAAGTTTCAAATCATTACCAATAACTATTCTACCCTCAATCGGTTTAAATTCTTCTGTTATAAGATTAAAAAGTGTAGATTTTCCAGCTCCATTTGGCCCCATCAAAGTCAATTTTTGACCTCTTCTTATATTCGAGCTAGTTTCTTTTAAAATAGGTTTATTTTCATGATAATAGAAAGTTAAATCTTGAAAAGATAAAACACTTTCGCCCCATGTCGCCGCGATATTTTTTTCTGTATCTGTATTACTATATATATTTTCTTTAGCCATAATTTTATCTTGAACAATGATTAGACTGATTAAATGATTTATTGTGAATTATGAGTCATTTTAACACAAAAGCTATATTTATGCTATAATTTTTCTTATGAAAATCACAAAAAATATTATAGTCTTTTATCATGGCGAATGTCTTGATGGATTTGGCGGGGCATATGTTGCATGGAAAAAATTTAAAAACAAAGCAGATTATATAGCTCTTAGTTATAATGCTGGCGGAGAAAATATATTAAAAGAGAAAAATATAAAAATTTTAGAATTAAAAGATAAAGAAATTTATTTTATAGATTTTTGTCTAAATGAAATAGAATTAAAAAAAGTAGAAAAAGTTGCTAAAAAATTAGCGATTCTTGATCATCATATTAGTAAAAAAGATTTAGTAGAAAGTATATCCAATTCTATTTTTAGAAATGATGTATCTGGTTCATATATTGCCCATGAATATTTTTTTTCAAATAAAAAAGTTCCAAAATTGATAGAGCATATATCAATAGGGGATACATGGACTTTTTCAAAAGATGAAAAGAAAAGAAAAATAGAAGAATATGTAAAATCTTATTTAGGTATTTTAGATTTTGATTTTAAAATATTTCAAAAAGCAGAAAAAGATTTAGAAGATAAAAAAATATTTAATGAGAAAATAAAAATAGGGGAGATTTTGGATAATGTAAAATACAAACAAGTAAAAACCCAGTCAAAATATTCAGATATTATAGAATTTGATGGTTATAAAGCTATAGCATTAAATTCTACAACCCTTGCTAGCCGTATCGGAAGTTATCTTTGTGAACAAAATACAAAAATAGATTTTGTAATTATATATAGATTTAGTGAAGGACGTTTAAAAGTAAGCTTTAGAGGAAGAGATAAAATAGATGTTTCAAAAATTGCTCAGAAATATAATGGTGGTGGACATTTTAATGCTGCAAGTTTTATGACAAATGATAAAAAATTTATAAATGATTTTATAGAGAAGATAATAAGTTAGATATCTTTTTGGCATCTACTTTGTAATCCATAAAAGTCTATAAATTTTGAAGTAAAACAATAAACAGATGTGTTTATATGGTTAATTAGATCACCTTTTTTATTTTTTGAAAAATCATCTTTTTCTACAATATTTTCTGACCATATAGATATTATAAATACAATTACAAAAAGAGCTGAAAATATAGAGAAAAGGTTAGAAAGTGCATGATATTTGTTTTTCATAGGTTTATATATTATTTTTTTATACTACACCTATATTTACTTTTTGTCAAATCTATTTGTGCCCGAGAAAGGACTTGAACCTTCAAGGATTGCTCCACTAGTTCCTAAGA
>CAZYMY010000061.1:0-1722 GCA_964648875.1 uncultured Candidatus Saccharibacteria bacterium
CTTTTTGAGCCACTTACAAGATTTGCACTTGTGACCTTCTCGTTACGAGTGAGATGCTCTACTAACTGAGCTAAAGTGGCTGTGAAAGTATTTTATCAGAAATTTATCTAAAATTAAACTCTTCAAAATTTATATTTTTTATATTTAAAGATTTAGCATCTTTTATAATAGATTCATTTAAAAATTTTGGTCCACATGTATACACTGCAACATTTTTATATATTTCTATTTCTTTTTTATCTTCTTCTTTATTTTCTTTATTATCTCTTGATAAAATTATATTTTTAATGATATTATTTAAACTTTCTAATTTAAAAAATCCAGATTTACTAGTATCATGTAATATAAATTTTATATTTTCTGGAATATTATTTTCTATTTCTTCTTTATATATTGCTTCTATTTCATTTTTTACACTCCATACAAAAATTATATTTTTATTTATATTATTTTTAATATTTTCTTTTTTATAATCTTCAAGCATTGCAAGAAATGGCGTCACTCCTATACCTCCAGCAATCCATATTTCAATATTATTTTTATTTTTTTGTGATATAAATTTTCCATATGGTCCATCTACTATGATATTGTCTCCAGCTAATATTCTTTTTTCAGAAATTATTTTATTTGTCCAATCGCCAAGTTTTTTTATAGAAATTCTGATTTCCCCTTTTTCATTTGAAGTATTTGAGATAGTAAATGGGTGAATCTCTTCCATTCCTTCTTTCTCAAATTTAAAAAATGCAAATTGCCCAGCTTTCCATTTCATTATCTTTTTTTCATTTAATGGAGAAAGTATAAAACTAACAAAATCTAAACCACCATTAAAAGATTTTCTTTCTATTATTTTATATACATATTGTCTTTTTAAAAATTTGTATAAAAAAGTTTTATATATAAAAGCCAATACTCCAATAATATATACTGTATACATATAAATAGACAAAGTATTATTTGTAAAAGTAAAAGTATGAACGCCTACAGAGTGATAAATGCCTATTAAAAATAATACACCCATTAGATAATGTGTATATTTCCAAATATGATATGGTATGTTAAATATTTTATTTACTATTGGTATATTTGGCAATGCTGAAATTATTATAAGAGCAAAAAATAAAGACTTAAGAGTATCAGCTATATCTCTTGAGAATATAAAAAAACCTGTAAGAATAGATTCTGATTCTGATATAAAGCTAATATGAAGAATAATTAAAATAAATATAAAATAAGCTGAATATTTATGTGCTAAATATACTTTATCAAGTCCGGAAAATATCTTTTCTAAAAATTTAATACGAGTAGCCAATAATATATTAAATGAAATCAAAGTCATAAGAATAGTAGAATAAAATTCTCCTTGATTATTTAATAAAAAAATAAAAAAAGAATTATTATATATAAAAGGATTGTCTATACTTAAAAAGTAAAAAGACATATACCATATAAAAATATGAATAATTACAATTATTGGTAAAAATACTTTAATAGAGATTTTCATTTTATTATTGATTAAATTATTTTTTATAAAAATAAAACTTACACTGAGCCAATAATCAGGATCGAACTGATGACCTCATCCTTACCATGGATGTGCTCTACCAACTGAGCTATATTGGCATATTTTTCAGAAAATATTTTCAAAAACTAAAATTTTATTTTTGAAATTAATTTTTCTGAGCTATATATAATTATATTTTTAAATTATATCAAAGAAAGCTA
>CAZYMY010000062.1:0-1698 GCA_964648875.1 uncultured Candidatus Saccharibacteria bacterium
ACAAGTCTTACATTTTTCTTTTTTAATTCTTTTTTTAATATTTCTATCACTCTTTCATTTGCCCATCCATTTCTAGCTTCCTCTTTTACTGATATTAAATATTCATCTTCTTTTTTAGACTTTTCAAAACTTTCTTTTTTAGCTTCTGTTTTCACTTTCACTTTTATATACATAAATAATATTTTAAAATTAAAACTTCGTTTTTAGACGAAGTTAAAATGTAATCAGCTTACCAGAGACTTATTTTTTTTGCTCTATTGTGCATCGCTTTGAAATATCATATACATATATCCCAAATCTTAGCAATCAACTTCGGTAAAATTTACCTAGGAATTCAAATAAAAAGTTAGAAACTAATTATCTTATAGAATTTTAACTGATTACAATACAATTGTATCAAATATTTATTTTTTTGCAACTATTTAATAAACAAAGCAGAAAGCATTCCTAATATACCCAAAACGAGTCCAATTAAAGCTCCTCTTGATGGTATTTCTTGAAATATTATATAAGTTATTATCGGTTCAGCTATTATTATTGATGTTATAGAAATTACTCCTACTATCCATATATCATTAAAATATTTCATACCCAACATATAACCTAAAATTAAAAATATACCAGCGATTATCATGATACCAGACATTTTTAAAAAACTTGGTAAAAAATTATTTAAATATCTTGCAGCTATCACTTCAGAATAAATAGCCAACACTTCTCCAAAAAATATAAATAATATAGGTATAATTTTCATAATAATCTTATTTCTCTTTTCTCCAATTTTCTATTTCTTTATGATTACCAGAAAGTAAAACTTTTGGTACTGAATATTTTTTTATTTTATATTTTTTTAAATTTATTTTTTTGGATTTTAAGCCCCCTTCGGGGGTTTGGGGGAGTGTATATATTTTTTTTTCATAAATTTCTGGTCTCGCATATATTTCACTACTTGCTATTCTATTTTCTTCTATACTATCATTATCATGAAGTACATCATCTATTTGTCTTGAAATACTATCAATCATAATATTTGCTGCGAGTTCTCCACCTGTTAATATAAAATCGCCTACTGATATATTTTCTATTTTAAAATTAAATTTTATATTTTCTTGTCCTTCCGTAGCTTTAGCGAAGGAGGATTTCTTTGCATTCAAAATATCTTTTAATACTAAATTTACTCTTGCATCAATTCCCTCATATCTACCACAAATAAATATAATATGTGTATACTTTTTTGCATATTCTTTTGCAATAGTATTTGTAAAAATTTTTGCTGATGGTACAAAATTTACTACTAATAGGTTTATTTTAACCCCTTCAGTCTCGCTTCGCGAACCAGCTTCCCCAAGGGAAGCATTCCTTCGAATAGATTTTATTTTTAATTTTTTAGATATTATTTCTTTAAGAATTTTTTCAAAATTATTTACTATTGGATCTACCCAAAGTACCATCCCTGGACCACCACCAAAAGGTTTTCCATCTGTGCGACGATGTTTATCTTTAGTAAAATCACGAAGTTGAAATGTTTTTACAGAGATTAATTTATTTTTTATAGCACGACCCAAAATAGATTCATTTACATATGAATTTATCATTTCAGGAAAAAGTGTAATAGCAAAATATTTCATAAAAGTATTTTAAAATAGTCTTTATTTACAATCTATTTTAACAGAATTTTAAATCTAAAAATACTTGACA
>CAZYMY010000063.1:0-1698 GCA_964648875.1 uncultured Candidatus Saccharibacteria bacterium
AAGCAATCAAAAAAGCTATAGAAATTGCAAAAGAAAATGATATAGTATTACTCGCGACAAGAGGGTCTCTCAATACTATGAGTATAAAAGGTAAAAAAGTGTTTAGTGATGATAGGGTAATAGCGAGAGAAGTTTTAAAAAATCTTTAAATAGAGATTAATTTAAATTTTTCAGAAATCATTTTTAATAAAAAGATTAATAAAATTTATAAAACAAATTTTTTCGATTCAGGCCCCGCTTTGCGAAAGAATCTCAAAAATTGTTTTATAAATTTTAAAAAATAAAAAATATGAATAAAAAATACTTAGCAATAGACTATGGATCAAAAAAAATAGGATTGGCAAAAAGTGATGAAAATGGAGAATTTGCTTTTCCATATAAAATTATTTTAAATAAAGATAAAGAAAATTCTTTAAAAGAAATTTTAGAAATAATAGATAAAGAAAAAATAGATAAAATAATTTTTGGAGAAAGCGTAAATTTAAAAGGGGAGAAAAATAATATTTGGGAAGAAATGAAAGATTTTGTAGATTTATTGTCTTTAAAAATAAATATAGAAATTAATTTTGAAAAAGAATGGCTTTCTACGGTCGAGGCTAGAAGATTTCAAGATAGAAAAGATGCAGACGATAGCGCCGCTGCGATAATTTTACAAAGATATTTGGATAGGGTGAATAGAGTATAAAATCATCAGATTTTAAGATAGTTTTTTACAAAATTTGAAACACTTGCATTATTTTTTTTATTATGATAGATTATATTCTCAAAAGGTGAGATATGAAGTTTATAATCGTTCTTTGTTTGACTTTAATATCAGAACCTGGTTTGCATTTTTATTGCATAGACCACAACAAAGCAGTTCTCTCTCGCGAAAATGAGAACAACGTAAGGCAATATATTGCCGTGGTAGCAGATTTGCAGATTAGAGATCTCGAATTAGGGTTTGATGAGGAAAAAAAAGAAGCTGAAGAGCGACGCTTTCCGTCGAAAGATGATGTGTGTCGCAAAAGGCTGTGGATACAGGACCCAAAATCCTAGAAGCCATAGCTAAGTGTCAAACCTAAACCGCTTGAAAGAGAGCGGTTTATTTTTTTATATTTTAAATGTTATAATCAAAAAATAATTTTTAAACTTAAATTTATGATAAACATAGAAGATTTTCAAAAAGTAGAAATAAAAATAGGAGAAATAATAAATGTAGAAGAAATAGAAGGTAGTGAAAAACTTTATAGACTTTCTGTAGATTTTGGAGAAGAAAAAGCTAGACAAGTATTGTCTGGTATAAGAAAATTTTTTACAAAAGAAGAATTGATTGGAAAGCAATTTGCTTTTATCACAAATCTTGAACCAAGAAAAATGATGGGACTAGATTCAGAAGCTATGATACTCGGTACAGGTGAAGATACACTTGCTTTACTTTCTCCAAATATAAAAGTAGGCAATGGCTCACGAATGAGATAGTCTTAAAAAAATATTCTGAAATACTTTTTCTTCAGGGGCACCGCAAGCGAAAGTTGTTATAAAAAAATAAAAATTATTTTTTAAATTTTAAAATAAAAATTATCTTCTCAAATTTTCTAGACTCTAACGAGCGTCAAAAATTTTCGAAGACAATTTTTATTTTAATGTTATATTTGTATTATATATGAAAGATAAATTTATAAAATGGGCAGAAAAAGTAGCAAATAGTAAACATGC
>CAZYMY010000064.1:0-1655 GCA_964648875.1 uncultured Candidatus Saccharibacteria bacterium
CATAAGACGGAAAAATATATTTTGTCTTATCATTATTTTTAAAATCTTCTTCTGTATAAGTCATATTTTTTATTTAAACAAATTTGAATGGCTACCTATATCAAGTAATTCTAAAATTAAAATATCTTTTTCTATTTTATATATCAATAATATATCTGGAGCAATATGACATTCTCTTTCGCCTTTTTTATTTCCTAAAAGCTCATGATCCTTGAAAGATTTTGGTAAATCTAATCCGGAGATTAATATAGAAACGGCATATTCATATTTTTCTTGTCTAAAATTTCTATATTGAGAAACCTTTCTAAATGCTTTTTCAAATCTATTAGACTTTTTTAATATTAGCATAAACTTTTTTCTTTTTTGTTTTCTCTTTCTCTTCTTCCATCCATTTTCTAGATAACTTCAAAAACTCTTCTAAAGAATAACCTTTTGATTTTTTTGCTGAAGTAGAAGCTTTTTTCATATTTAAAATTTGTTGTTTAGTATAAATATAATTCATAATATTTAAATTATATCATAATGAAAAAATAAAAACACTCTCAAAAATAGAGAATGTTTTTATTTTTAAGTTAAGCTTTTTTAGCTGATTTTTTGACTGTAGCTCCAGCGACTTTTTTCTTAAATCTATCTACTCTTCCTGCTGTATCAAGTACTTTTTCTTGTCCTGTATAAAATGGATGGCAAGCTGAACATATTTCTACTTCCATTTCTTTTTTAGTAGAACCTACTATATATTTAGCTCCACATGCACATGTGGCTGTGGCGTCAGCATGATATTCCCCGTGAATGTCTTTTTTCATAAATTTAACGATTGTTTATTTAATTCATATATATTATCATAAAAACATAGTAAAATCAAACTTGTAAAATGAGTAGAAAAAATAAGGAAATCCTGAAGAAGATTAAAATGAAAACATCTCTTACGAGATGTTTTTATTATGCTTTCAGCTTGGAAGCCGAACGAGGCTACCGCCTCACATTGTCTATAATATATACTTTTACTAATAAAAAGTCAAATTAAAATGTTAATTTCTATATCCTAAATTCTATCACATCACCATCTTTTACAATATATTCTTTTCCTTCTATACGTAAAAGTCCTTTTTCTTTTGCTACTTTATAACTTCCACATTCTAAAAGATCTTTATTTCCTATCACTTCGGCTCTGATAAATTTATTTTGAAAATCTGTATGAATAGCGGCAGCGGCTACAGGCGCAGTAGAATTCTTTTTTATTGTCCAACCACGAGTCTCGTCTTCCCCTGTAGTAAAATATGTTTCTAGACCAAGCATTTTATATCCTTCATGAATTAATTCATTTATACCATCCTCTTTTAGCCCACCAGCTATTTCTTGTCTCATAATTTCTTTTTCCTCCCCTTCAAAATCTTTCAAATCATCTTCTACTTTTGCGTCTATTAAACAATAATTAAAATTATTTTCTTTAAAATATTTTAATAATTCTGCATAACGAGAGTCTACTCCCCCTTCGGGGGTTGGGGGGATTTCATCCAAATTCTTTGCTCCTGCTTTTTTATTTAATGCATAAAGTATTGGCTTCATTGTAATTAAATGTAATTCATGAATTAATTTTTTTGCCTCTTCATCCTTCGCTAAAGCTTCGTATGACAAGTCATCTTTATCATTTAAAA
>CAZYMY010000065.1:0-1617 GCA_964648875.1 uncultured Candidatus Saccharibacteria bacterium
TTCAAAAGATCAAAGCTATTTTCTTTGGACATTAAACAAAAAACAACTTTCTAAAATTATTTTTCCAATAGGGGATTTATTAAAATCTGAAATAAGACAAATAGCAGAAAAAAATAATTTATTTGTAGCAAAAAAGAAAGATTCGCAAGGACTTTGTTTTATAGGAAAAATAGATGTAAAAGATTTTTTGAAAGAATATATTAAAGATAAAAAAGGAAAGATTTTTGATCAAGATTTAAATAAAAATATAGGAGAGCATGATGGAGTTTATTTTTATACAATTGGTGAAAAAGTAAATGGTAAATATGTAGTAAAAAAAGATATTAAGAAAAATATTTTATATGTTGTACAAGACGCAAGATGCAAGACACAAGATACAAGATTAGATAATAAAATAATTTTAGAACAAATTAATTTTACACAAAAATTAGAGAAAAATAAAATATATAATGTACAAGAAAGATATCATGCGAAAGAGACTAGTATAAAAATATTAGATATTAAAGAAAATAAATCAAAAAAAGAAATCAGTATAAAATACGAATTAATTAATAATAATTTTCTTTATACAGAAGGACAAAGTTTAGTATTTTATGATGATCAAATACTTATCGGTGGAGGAATAATGAAATAGTTTAAAATTTTGATATTTATCCATGTTATAATAATTGTATTACTAGCTATAACTTTTATTAGTATATTTGTTGTTAGTAATTAATTTAATTTAAATTAATAATAAAATTTTATGAAATCTTATATAGCAGAATTAATTGGTACAGCACTGCTTGTTTTAATAGGTTGTGGAGCCGCTATTTTTGGCGGTAGCACTCTTGGCGTGCTAGGTATCGCTCTCTCTTTTGGTTTAGGTCTTACTCTTATAGTGTTTTTAATAGGTGGCATTTCTGGAGCACATGTAAATCCAGCTGTCACAATAGCTTTAGCTTTATCAGGAAAATTTCCTTGGAATAAAGTTATAGGATATATTGTAGCTCAAATACTTGGAGCTATAGTGGGTGCTGTAATACTTTATGCTATGGTGGCAAATATGACATATGGCACAATTATAATTAATCATGGATTTGCTACAAATGCACTTAGTAGTGGCGTATCAGTGATGACAGGTACACTTATAGAAGTATTTATGACAATGATACTATGTTTAATAGTATTGGCTACTACAAGATCTTCTTGGTCTATATCTGCTACACCTTTTGCAATAGGTCTAGGATTATTCGTAGCTCATGTGCTTGCTATACCTTTGACTGGAGCATCAATCAATCCAGCTAGAAGTATTGGTCCAGCACTTGTATCAGGGCAAAATCTTGGATCATTGTGGCTATTTATAATTGCACCAATATTTGGAGCAATACTTGCATACTTTATACATAATTATGTATTTGGTAGAGAATATCATCATCATGAGCATCATGTATAATTATAATTAATTATTTTATACATTTTAATTTTTAAACATCAAAAACCAGCCTAAACAAGGCTGGTTTTTTGATTGATTTTTAAAACTATATTTATTAATAAATATTATTTTTAGAACTTTATAAAGTTTTGTATATTTGACTAACTTTATAAAGTTTGATAAAATGGCCTTATGACAATAAG
>CAZYMY010000066.1:0-1555 GCA_964648875.1 uncultured Candidatus Saccharibacteria bacterium
TTTTTTATTTAAAACACTTTTGATTTTTTGCAATGTTTGATTTTTACTCTATATAATGATAATATTTTCATATTATAACAATTAAATATATGGACCCATTAGCAAAGATTTTTCAGTCAGGTAACGGAGATATAAGATTAAAAGTTTTGAGATTTTTTCTTGTGAATGATAAAGACACTTTTAGTATAGATGATGTTGAATACAATATAAAGAGTAGAAGAGATCCGTTAAAAAAAGATTTATTATTTTTATCTAATATTGGTTTTCTAGATAGATATTTAGATAATAAAAATAATAGTCTTTATAAATTAAATATAAATTTTGAACATATAAAAACTTTATATAATTTGGTTTTTGATTTTACAAATATAGACAAGAAGATAATTTTAGATAAATTTAAAAAAATTGGAAGAATAAAATTACTTTCTTTTACAGGTATATTTATAAATGATGGAGATGTAGAACTTGATATACTTGTGGTAGGGGATAATTTAAAGCAAAAAGAAATAAATAAAGTTTTGTCAGATTTAAATTCTACTTTTGCTTCAAAATTGAGAATACTTATAATGGATGTAGAAGAATTTGATTATAGAAAAAAGATGTTTGATAGATTTTTGCATATAGTGCTTGATAGTGATCGTATAACTTTGATAGATAAACTTTCAGACAGAGTTTAGTTTTGTTTAGTTTTAAAATTTACTTTTTCCTATTTTGTGGATAATTTTTATTATTCTTTAATTTATAATGATATACTTTATTAGTAGAGTAATATTTATTAAAAATTAATTTTAAATTATAAAAATTATGTTAGGACAATATGTAAATGTTTTAGGGCAAGAACTTATTGATGTATCAATACAAGTTGTTGCATTTTTACCAAATTTTATTATCGGTGTTATCGTCTTACTTGTAGGATGGCTTTTTGGAGTCATACTCGGTAGAGCAACTTCTCATATTTTTGAGATTTTTAAATTGGATCATTTTTTTGGAAAATTAGGTTTTCATCATATTTCAAAAAGATCAGGCCATGATTTTTCTGTTGGTACATTTTTTGGTGCAGTAGTAAAATGGACTGTAGTAGTCGCTTTTACACTCGCAGCATCAAATATTTTTGGATTATATTATGTTTCTTCATTCTTGGTCGGTGTATTAAATTATTTACCATCAGTATTTGTAGCTGGATTTATATTAGTCATTGGAAATATATTTGCAAATCTTGCTGAAAAGTTTATTGATGGATCTGTGAGAGCTGCAGGACTTAAAGTTTCTTTTGCTGGTACAGTAGCTAAATATGCTATATTATTTACCACAATACTCGCAGCACTCAATCAATTGGATATATTGACTGTATTCACAGATAGATTGTTTACAGGTATCATAGCTGCTCTTGCTTTAGCTTTCGGTTTAGCATTTGGTCTCGGTGGAAAAGAGGCTGCATCACGCGCTATAGATAGACTTGAGAGTGATTTTACTAAAAAATAAATATAACTTGATTTTAAAATTAATTTTAAACCAAAGCACACACTTTTGTGTGCTTTGGTGTTTTTTTAAAATA
>CAZYMY010000067.1:0-1508 GCA_964648875.1 uncultured Candidatus Saccharibacteria bacterium
TTTCTGTTATAATTTAATAGTAAATATGAATTTTTATTTTAAATTAAAAGATAATAAAAAGATTTTTGTCTTTGTTTTTTTGTCTATATTTTTCTTTTCTTTTTTTCTTTTTTCTTTTGTTTCAGCACAAAATATTTCAACACTTCAAAATGAGATAAATACTAGAAATGAAGAGATAAAACGCCTTCAAGCAGAAATAGATGCATACAATAGTAAAGTGGTGACTACACAATCAGAAGCAAAAGATTTAAAAACAGCGATATCAAAATTGGAATCACAAAAAAAAGATATTTTAAATCAGATTTATCTTACAAATCTTAAAATAAAAAATACCGAAGGTAGCATATCAAATACAGTAGAAAAAATATCTGAAAACGAAAATACAATAGATAATAATAAAAAAGCTCTCACAGAGACTCTTTTAGAACTGCGAAGAAATGATGATAGCAATACATTTTTTATGAATATAATTAGAGCTGATAGCAAAAATTTTTCAGATATGCTGGACAATTCTTTTAAAATATCAAAAGTAAATGATCTTATAAAAGAAAAAATAGGGAATATAAATGATGCTATATCAAATCTAAATATAAATAAATCTGAATATGAAAAGCAAAAAAATGAATTATCAAATTTATCAAAAGATTTGAATAGTAGAGAAAATCTTGTAGAGCAAAATCAAAAAGAAAAAAATACTTTACTCACAAAGACTAAAAATCAAGAAAAAGAATATCAAAAGATGATAGCGGATAGAAAAAGTAAGATGAAAGAAATGGAGAAAGAAATAAATGAATTTGAAACTAAAATTAAATATACTTTAAACAAATCAAAACTTCCATCAAATGGAACAGGACTTTCTTGGCCTTTAGAAAAAATTGTAATAACACAAAATTTTGGTAGTACAGCTTTTTCTAGAAGTGGAGCATATAATGGAAATAATCATAATGGTTTAGATTTTGGTGTAGCAGTAGGAAAAGGAATTTTTTCAGCCGCTGATGGGGTAGTGATGGGTACAGGGGATACAGATGTAGCTTGCAAAAATGCATCATATGGAAAATGGATTTTAATAAAACATAATAATGGTCTCGCTACACTTTATGGACATTTATCAAGTATAAATGTATCAACAGGACAAAATGTAAATCAAGGAGATCAAATAGGGCTTTCTGGAAATACTGGCTATTCTACTGGGCCACATTTACATTTTACAGTGATAGCAGCTGACGCAGTAAGGATATTTGGTCCTACAGAATATAAAAGTAGAACATGCGGAACTTATATGATAATGCCATATGCACCGACAAATGCGTATTTAAATCCAACGGATTATTTACCGAAGAGATAATTTGATTATTATCGCTGAACTTGAGGCATAATTGCTTGCATTATTTTTTTTATTGTGATAAGATATTTGGACTTGAATATGTTAAATAAAAACAAAGAAAAATAAGCAGCTTCTAAAAAGTGTTTTTAGTAGCCGCTTAGAAAGCGGTTTTTATTTTACCAAA